>CAYRJP010000129.1:2198-6359 GCA_964424425.1 uncultured Bacteroidales bacterium
ATCCCTTTTTAAATATTTGGATTCTTGACGTTTACATTATCCGCATTTTGAATATCCGCAACTTTGGCAAGTTAAACAACCGTCTTGATAAATTATTGTATCAATTTCGCCACATTCGGGACAAACAGTTCCTTCTTTTGCTTTTGTTCCATCTTCGATATAGCGTTTTAAAGCACGCACAACACCAACTTTCCAAGTGTTGATAGTATCCGAATCTAAAACAAGTGAATCTACCAAAGTTACAACTTGTGCAATAGGCATACCGTATCTTAAAACTCCCGAAATAAGTTTTGCATAATTCCAAAATTCAGGTGCAAATTTATGCGAAAGACCTTCAACTGTTGTTTTATAACCGTATTTATTTTCATATTGAAAATCGTAACGCGTTTTCCCTTCTTCGTCTTTATTTTTTATAATTTTCCCTTTTTGAACTGATTTCGGAATAGGTAAAACATCATCTTCAACAAGACCGGTAAAAATTTCATAAGGTCTGTTTTCCATTAAACCGACAAAAGCAATCCAATTTTCATTATTATTATAAAATCTTAAAATATCAGCTTCTAAAACTTTCGGACGTTTTAATGTAGCAAGCTGTGATATGTTATTTGTTTTTTTGTTTGATACCAATACACCTGCACGCGAACCGTCTCTGTAAACGGTTACTCCTTTACATCCGCTTTTCCATGCTTCAACATAAAGTTCACCAACCAACTCTTCCGAAACATTTTCGGGAAGATTTATTGTAACACTTATGGAATGATCAACCCATTTCTGGATTTTCCCTTGCATTTTTACTTTTTGATGCCAATCAACATCATTTGATGCGGCTTTATGATAAGGCGATTTTTTCACAAGGTCTTCAATCTCTTTATCGGTCATTTCTTTAACCTTTTCGGGATTATATCCGTTAACCTCCAACCATGTTAAAAATTTATGATGAAATACAGTATATTCCTCCCAACTGTCGCCTACTTCGTCAACAAAACTTACTTTTGCATTTTTATCATTGGGGTTTACCTTACGGCGACGTTTGTAATACGGCATAAATACAGGTTCAATACCCGATGAAGTTTGAGTCATCAAACTTGTGGTTCCTGTGGGAGCAATGGTAAGTAAAGCAATATTACGGCGACCATATTTTACCATATCGTTATACAACTCTTCGTTTTCTTTTTTTATACGAAGAATCATAGGATTATTTTTTTCGCGTTTAGCATCATAGATAGCAAAAGCACCTCTGTCTTTTGCCATTTCAACAGATGAGCGGTATGCAGCCAAAGCAAGATTTTTTTGCACTTCAACAGCAAAATCGGTTGCATTTGGAGTTCCGTAACGTAAACCCATTGCGGCAAGCATATCTCCTTCACCGGTAATTCCCACACCTGTTCTGCGACCTTCTTGTGCTTTTCTTTTAATATTCTCCCAAAGATTAATTTCTGTTCGTTTAACTTCTTCTTCTTCGGGGTCTGATTTTATTTTTGTAAGAATCGCTTCAATTTTTTCAAGTTCAAGGTCGATAATATCGTCCATAAATCTTTGTGCATAACCCACATACTCGGTAAATTTATTAAAATTAAATACTGCCTTATCGGTAAACGGTTTTTCTACAAAACTGTAAAGATTAATAGCCAATAATCGACAACTGTCATACGGGCACAAAGGTATTTCGCCGCAAGGATTAGTTGAAACTGTTTTATATCCAAGGTCGGCATAACAATCGGGAATGCTTTCGCGGATTACGGTACCCCAAAACAGTATTCCGGGTTCTGCCGATTTCCAAGCATTATGAACAATTTTCTTCCATATTTTTTGTGCATCTGTTTCTTTTACAAATGTAGGTTTATCAGAATCAACAGGATATTGCTGAACATACGGTTTGTTTTCAACAACCGATTTCATAAAATCGTCGTCAATTTTAACCGACACATTTGCTCCGGTAACTTTGCCCGATTCTAATTTAGCATCAATAAACGCTTCGGCATCGGGATGTTTACTTGACACCGATAACATTAAAGCACCGCGACGACCGTCTTGAGCAACTTCGCGGGTAGAATTTGAATAGCGTTCCATAAAAGGAACCAAACCGGTACTTGTTAAAGCTGAATTTTTTACGGGACTGCCTTTGGGACGAATATGCGACAGGTCATGACCAACACCTCCGCGACGTTTCATTAATTGAACTTGTTCTTGATCTATTAGCATTATTCCACCATAAGAATCAGCCGGGTTTTGACGACCAACAACAAAACAATTAGACAATGACCCTATTTGATAATTATTGCCTATTCCTGTCATTGGGCCTCCTTGCGGAATAATGTATTTAAAATCTTTTAATAACTCAAAAATCTTTTTTTCGGGCATCGGATTAGGATATTTACTCTCTATTCGATGCAACTCTTTTGCAAGCCTGCGATGCATATCATCAGGAGTAAGTTCGTAGATGTTTCCGTGAGAATCTTTTAATGCATACTTGTTTACCCAAACAGTAGCGGCAAGTTCATCTCCTTTAAAATATTCCAACGAAGCCTTTACTGCCTCTTCTGTGGAATAAGTCTTCTTTTTTTCTTGCGTTTTTGTGGTCATTTCTTCTGTTAACATTTTAGCAAAGTTTACCCGGTTTATAATTTAGTTTTAATATTTGATTTTTGAATTCCTTAGGGTGACAAATTCATATGCGAAAATAAGTCAAAACAAAAAAAATTAAAAAACCACTTATTAACAATTTAGAAATAATTTGTTGTAATAAATTATATAACAGAATGTTATACGGTTAATTTTTAAGTTTAAAGAAGAAAATACAAAGATTTTATTGTTTTTTTAAAAAAAAGTAAAGTCTTTATTTTATAGTTAGTTGAGCTAAAATAAGGTTGGTTCCGCCTCGCATTTTATTAACATAATTTTCGGCAGATTCAGATGCAGATTTTAATATTTTTTCATTATTAAGCAGATTATCGAATTTTATTTTCAGTTCTTCAAAATTTGATATTGAAAATCCGGCTGATAAATTTATTAAATCGCAGGCTTCTTGAAATCGTTTATAGTTATGTCCGAAAACTACAGGCATTCCGTATGTTGCGGCTTCAAGCGTATTGTGAATACCTTTGCCGAATCCGCCGCCGATGTAAGCAATTTGTCCGTAACGATATAGTGACGAAAGAATACCTATTGTATCAATTATCATTATTCGTTTGTTGTTAATATTGCTGTCGGTTGCTTCGGTAAATTTTACAAAATCGGTTTTAAAAAGCAAACATATTTTATCAATATGTGATTTGTGAATTTCGTGTGGGGCTAATATGAGTTTTATGTTTTTATTATAAAAAAGATATTGAGACAGCAGTTCTTCATCTTTTTCCCAAGTGCTGCCTGCTATAATAACGGTTGAGTTCTTAGTGAATTTATCAATAATATCAATTTCTTTGGCATTTTTTGCAAGTTGATAAACCCTATCAAAACGGGTATCTCCTGCAACTTCAGTGTTTGTTATATTTATTGATTTTAATAATTCCTGCGATTCTATGTTTTGAACATACAACTTTGTAAACAATTTCAACATATTTCTATACCATCCGCCATACCATTTAAAAAACAGTTGATTTTTCCGAAAAATAGCTGAAAAAATATAAACGGGAATGTTCTTTTTGTTTAATTGGTTTAGATAATGATACCAAAATTCATATTTTATAAAAAATACAATGTCGGGATTTACAATATCAATAAACTTTTTTGCATTACGCTTTGTATCGGCAGGCAAATAAAAAATATAATCAGCTTCGGAATAATCTTTTTGCACTTCGTAACCCGACGGCGAAAAAAATGTAAGCAGTATTTTATAATCGGGATATTTCTTTTTAAATGCTTCGATAACAGGTCGTCCCTGTTCAAACTCCCCAAGCGACGATGCGTGAAACCATGCTGTTTTTGTATCGGAAGCTATGCTTTTTTTTATTTTTATAAAAATATTTTTTCTGCCGTCAACCCACAATTTTGCTTTATTGTTAAAAATTGCTGCAATTTTAATTATTAAGGTATAAAACCAAATCGACAGATTATAGATTAATATCATATCTTAAAATAAATATTTACTGCTTAATTGTGCTCAAAAATACAGATAAATAATTCAATTATACAATTATTTAATGATACAATGAGTTGAAAGTT
>CAYRJP010000130.1:0-6353 GCA_964424425.1 uncultured Bacteroidales bacterium
TCTTTGGTCATATCTTTTTTATGAATAAAGTTATGAATTTCATATTCCGAAAATGTCGATTTTATAAGATTCACATCTTTTTGAGGACCTTCAAGACTTGCAAGAGTGTTATAGTTTGAATTTTCAATAAACACAACCCAAGTTTTACCCATAGGATTGTTTTTTGATATTAAAATTCCCTCTTTGTTAAGCGTATAAACGGCAACTGTTGTATTATTATATAAATCAACAACTTTTACAGTAATTGTATTTCTATTTTTAATATTTACCGATGCAGTAAAATGCGGATTAAGTTCCGTATTGTTAAAAGTAGCCCTTACGCTGTCAATAAAAATATCTTTAATTTTACTGTTGTCTTTCACAAAACCTTCTACAAACAAATTATTATCGTTTGAGTTAAGGTAAATTTCATTATTATCGTCGGCATACGGCGACAATATATTTACCACCGGCGGTGTATCCTCAACATAAGCGATTTTATATTCGGCAACTGTTGTATTGTGGTAAACATCGGAAGCCGTAATGGTAATCAAAGCAACATCCTCAATATTTATTGTATACAAAAACTTGTTGTTATTCAATTTAACATCTTCATTATTTATTTTCAAATATTCAATATCGCTTTTATCGTTGATTTTTCCTGCAATGGTAATTACTTTTGCATTGTTTACCACAGCAATGTAATCGGGCTTAATTATTTGCGGAGTATCAATAATAATTACCGGCGACACATCTTCTTTATTCAACTTATACAATCGCTTTTCGGCATCTTTATAGTTTGTTGTTGCCGTATTATTATTTTGTTTACACAGATAAATATATGTTTTGTAATCTTTTGCGGCAGCACTATTTTCAAGAATTTCTTCATTACAACGGGCACGCCAATACAGTGCATAATAATTATCGTGCGACAATGCTATAAATTGAGTGAAATCAGATTTTGCATTTTGAAACAATTTATATTTAAAATAATAAATACCGCGAATAAACAAAATTTGTTGCGGGTCGTTAGTCAAAGTTTCCAGTTTCGACAAATCGTTTATGGCATTGGGATATTGCCCCAAATTGTAATACACCACACTACGGTTTTTATATACTTCGGGAGCATTCGGAAACTTACGCACCGAAATATTTGCATATTCAAGAGCCTTTTGAAAATTACCGCTTTTAGTATAAACTTTTGTTATCGCAAAATATGCTTTACGCGATTCAGGTTTCAATTCAATAGCTTTTTTATAATTTTCAATGGCAAGCGGATAACTTTGCAAACTGTCATAAGCAATAGCTTTGGCATAATATCCCAAAAACGACGGTTTAATATCCAAAGCATTGTCAATAGTTACAATTGCATTTTTATACTGTCCTGATTTTATATGTGCAAAACTTTTATACTGATAAGCCTGAAAATGATTTTTATCTAAAATAACGGTTTCCGACAAATATTTTAAAGCATTATTATAATCTTTTATTTTATAATAAGTTTTCCCTGCAAGAAAATAATAATCAACAATTTTAGGATTCAATTCAGCTGCTTTTGCGTAATCTTTTGCGGCAAGTTCAAGTTTGTCGGTCTTTTCGTATGCCTTAGCACGTGCTATATATGCGTCGCTGTATTGCGAATTTATATCAATGGCTTTACTGTATTGAAAAATCGCCTCTTCAAATTGATTTGTCTCAATAAGTTTATTACCGTTTTTATATAATTTTTTTGGATTTTGAGCAAAAACACTTACCGAAAACAGTAAAAAAATTAATATGAAATATCTTAAATTCATTCGTAAAAAAATCTTTGATTATTAACAGGATAAATACCTGATGTTTACATTAGTATAATAAATAACGAAAAAAGTTCGGCAAAGTTACTAAATTTGTATAAACACACACTAATTATTGACCAATAAAAAACATAATCTCACACAAAAAGTTTTTTTGCGATTTTTGAATAAAAATTAATACTTTGTAAACGTTAAAAACGTATTATGAATTATCTTTTTTAACATTCTTTTTTTAATTTAAAACTTAAAACAGATTACACGCTTAACAATCAATAATTTATGAAACATTTACGAGGATTTGCAAGTGATAATAATTCAGGTGTTTATCCTACAATTTTAAAGGCTATTGAAGAAGCCAATACCGGACATGCTGTAGGTTATGGCGACGATAAATATACCGAAGATGCAATAGAAAAGTTTAAAGAAATTTTCGGTAAAAATATTGATGTGTTTTTTGTATTTACCGGAACAGGAGCCAACGTATTAGGGTTAAACAATGTAGGGCAATCGTTTAATTCGGTTATTTGCCCCGACACTGCTCATATTAATGTTGACGAATGTGGTGCTCCCGAAAAATTTTCGGGAATGAAAACTCTTGCCGTAAACACACCCGACGGCAAACTTACTATTGAAGGAATAAAACAACATATGCACGGATTCGGCTTTGAACACCACAGCCAACCAAAAGTAATTTCAATTACTCAGGTTACCGAACTTGGAACGGTTTACACCAAAAAAGAGATAAAAGAAATTGCCGACTATGCACACAAACACAATATGCTGTTGCATATGGACGGAGCAAGAATATCAAATGCCGCCGCATCGCTGGATATTCCGATTAAAGAGTTTACAACCGATGCAGGAGTTGATATTTTATCGTTTGGAGGAACCAAAAACGGTATGATGTATGGTGAGGCAGTAATATTTTTTAAAACCGAACTAGCCGAAAATTTCAGGTATTTCAGAAAACAGTCGATGCAACTTGCATCGAAAATGCGATTTATCGGAGCACAATTTAATGCTTTTTTTAAAGATGATTTATGGCTGAAAAATGCATCACACGCCAATAAAATGGCTCAACTTTTATACAATAATGTTAAAAACATTCCACAAATTAAGGTAACTCAACCTGTTCAGGCAAACGGTGTATTTGCAATTGTTCCGTCAGAAATTATACCGAAACTACAAGAAGAATACTTTTTTTACTATTGGGACGAACATAAAAACGAGGTGCGTTGGATGTGCTCTTTCGATACTACCGAAGAAGATATTCTTGATTTTGTAAGAATATTGAAAGAGATGTGTAAAAATGTTTAGAATTAATAAAAAAATTGAATAGATAATATATTTCAATAATGAGTGAACTTTACCGCTGGGGACACAGCAGGCGATACAACGATTATCCTTCTTATATCAAAAGAATTTACGGAGGTAGAGTTCAAAAAATTTCGGTAAATGTAGGGTTCTCATGTCCCAACAGAGACGGCACCAAAGGCACGGGAGGTTGTATTTATTGCAACAACAAAACATTTAAACCCGGATATTGCGAACCTGAAATTCCCGTTAAGGAACAAATAGAAAAGGGAATAACTTTTTTTGAAAAAAAATATCCCGATATGCTGTATATGGCATATTTTCAATCTTATACAAATACGTATGCCCCTGTTGACGATTTGCGAAAATTATATATGCAAGCTCTGTCGGCAAACAAAAAAGTTAAAGGTCTTGTAATAGGAACACGTCCCGACTGTGTTAATGACGAGATATTGCAAATGCTGCGAGATATTGCAGGTGATTATCCGGTAACCGTGGAATTTGGAATTGAAAGTACCATCGACAGAACTCTAACGGAAATAAACCGTTGCCATACATGGCAAGATTCAATAGATGCAATAAACCTTTGCGAAAAATACAATATTGACGCAGGAGCTCATATTATTTTGGGACTACCGGGCGAAACAAAATACGAAATGTTGGCTCATGCCGATGCCATATCAAAATTGCCTGTTAAAACATTAAAATTGCATCAACTTCAAGTGACAAAAAACACTATGCTTGCAAAACGATATTTACAAAATCCCGACTATGTGCAACTGTTTACTCTCAACGATTATATTGACTTTGTAATACAATTTATTGAAAAATTAAATCCCGAAATTATTATTGAGCGATTTGTAAGCACTTCGCCATTGGATAAACTTATTGCTCCGCATTGGAACAGAATGAAAAACTTTGAAATTGTGGCAAAAATCGAAAAAGAACTTGAAAAACGTGATACTTTTCAAGGAAAATTTTATAAAGAATAGTTATTGAGTTGAAAGTAAATAGTTTGTAAAGTTGAAAGTTATTTAATATCAAAAAATGTAGAATATTCATTAGAAATAATTATTGGGGTAAACATCATTGATTTTTTACACTGTCAATAACAGATTATTTATAAAAAAATACATAATTTAGGTTAATGGGTATAATAAAGGACATAGTTTACAAAATTGAAAATAAATTATAAAAATAAGTGAAAAACTTAATTGATGTATATATTTTTTTAAGAACCGTTACAATACACAAAGTATTAAATGGTTTTTTGCTACGATTGAGTTTTTTACTGTCAATTGTTTTTAAAACTTATATTCATTGGGGTAAACC
This sequence comes from uncultured Bacteroidales bacterium, assembly GCA_964424425.1. GTDB lineage: Bacteria > Bacteroidota > Bacteroidia > Bacteroidales > SZUA-534 > GH45. Next base: position 4,422 of record CAYRJP010000130.1, read on the forward strand.
CGAAAGCATATCAATAGAACCTACAAATATTTGCAACCTGAGTTGTCCCGAATGTGCTTCGGGAAATAACTCACTCACAAGAAAAAGAACATTTTTAAAAACTGCCGGTTTTTATAAAATAATTGACTCAACATACACACATTTATCTTACTTACAGCTGTTCTTTCAAGGCGAACCCTTTTTAAACCCTGATATTTACAATTTTATAAAATATACCACAGACAAAAATATTTACACGGCAATATCTACCAACGGTCATTTTTTTACTCCCGACAATTGCAAAAAAATTGTAGAATCAAATTTGCAACGAATAATAATATCCGTTGACGGAACAACTCCCGATATTTACGAAAAATACCGTGTGGGCGGAAATTTACAAATAGTTTTAAACGGTATTAAAGAGTTGATAAAAACAAAATTATCGCTAAAAAGCAAAACTCCTTATATAATAATTCAATTTGTTGTATTTGCCACAAACGAACATCAAATACCTGAAATAAAAAGACTTGCAAAACAAATGAATGTTGACAAACTTGAATTAAAAACTGCTCAAATTGAAAATTTTATCAACGGTAACCATCTAATTCCCAAAAACAAAAAATACAGTCGATATATTAAAACCGAATCGGGAAAATATATTCTCAACGAAAAAAAGAATTTTGTTTGCAAAAGAATTTGGAACAGCACCGTAATTACTGCCGATAAAAACGTGTTACCTTGTTGTTACGATAAAAATGCCGAATACACATACGGAACAACAGATTCGCAAAATACGGTAAATAAAATATGGAAAAACAACAAAGCCGTTAAGTTCAGAAAAACGGTAATACAAAACAATCATCCTTTTAATATTTGTAAAAATTGTGGCGACAGAGTAAAATAATTAGTTGAAAGTTTATAAAGGTGAAAGTTATAAAGTTAATTTATATCTTTTCAAATGAAAAATTTCTACTTCTCATCATCAAGTGCCGAATATAAGCCGTTAAGTTCGTTTTTTATTTTCTTTATTTCGTCAATCTTATCATCGAGTGAGCTGTTCAGATTTTTAAGTTTTTCTTTAATATCATCAACTCTGCTTTCAAAAATTATATTGCTTAGCTCTTCATTGTCTATTTCCGATGAATTTCTTATTATTTGCAATTTTTCCTTGATATATCTCATAATATCATACAAATATCCCTCAACACCGGCATTTAAATTTACCTCTTGATAAAAATCCTGATTAATAAAGTTAAGGTCAAACACAACATCTTTGTGATTTGCAATAGATACCATTTGATTAAAATACTTAATATACTGTTTAAAAGGGACTTGTATAATTTCCGGCATATTAAATATTTGTAACATCACTCTCGAAGCCTCATTTTTGCGTTTTTCAATTGTCAGATAATGCATAATGGCATAAAGTCCTCTTTTTACAACTTTTTGCGGAGGATGTTCCAAAGGATTTTCTTCAAGATTAAGATGTTTCAGATTGTATAAATTTGTTAATTCGTATGGCAGCGAATGAAGCTCACAATAACTTGCATCCAACGATTCAAGATTGATAAACAATCCTATTTCGCGAGGAATTTTTACCAAAGAGTTGTAACTCAAATCAAGAATTTTTAACTGTTGCAAATTCCCTATCCCCGACGGTAACTTTGTAATATTATTGCGTGTAAGATAAAGTTCTTTAAGATTAACCAAGTTACAAAAAGTAGATGGCAGTGATGTGATATTATTATAACTTAAATTCAATTTTTTCAGATGTATCAAGTCGCCAATATCTTCCGGAAGTTCGGTAATACCTTTATTTGAGAAATCAATCTCGGTAACCTTTTTTTGCTTGGCTTTTTTTATATAACTTGAAATATCCGACTTGTTCATACTTGTTTTTTGAAGAAATTAAATTCTATTAAAAGATACGAATTTTTTTTTATATTGTTATAT
>CAYRJP010000131.1:0-2518 GCA_964424425.1 uncultured Bacteroidales bacterium
TTTAAATAATCTTTCATTAAATTCGTGATAGAATATAAACTTTCTATTTTTATTAAACGGAAACTTCTCCTTTAATATGAGGATGCGGGTTATAATTTTCAAGTTTAAAATCATCGTAAGTAAAGCTGAAAATATCTTTTATTTCAGGATTAATCCACATAGTTGGTAATTTACGAGGTTCACGGGTAAGTTGTAAATTTACTTGTTCAATATGATTGTTGTAAATATGGACATCGCCGAAAGTATGAATAAATTCGCCGTATTGTAAATTACATACTTGTGCTACCATCATTGTAAGCAGAGCGTATGATGCTATATTAAACGGTACACCGAGAAATACATCGGCACTGCGTTGATACAACTGACACGACAGTTTACCATTGTTTACATAAAACTGGAAAAATGCATGACATGGCGGTAAAGCCATATTTTCAATATCACCTACATTCCAAGCACTTACTATTAAACGTCGTGAATTGGGATTATTTTTTATGTCGTTAATAAGTTGAGTTATTTGGTCGAGGTGTGTTCCGTCGGGCTTGGGCCACGATCTCCATTGATAGCCATAAACATGCCCTAAATCGCCATTTTCGTCTGCCCATTCGTTCCAGATTCTTACGCCGTTTTCTTGTAGATATTTAACATTGGTATCACCATTTAAAAACCATAACAATTCATGAATAATAGATTTGAGGTGTAGTTTTTTTGTTGTAATACACGGAAATCCTTCTTGTAAATCAAAACGCATTTGGTATCCGAATGTGCTTATAGTTCCTGTTCCTGTTCTGTCTCCTTTCGGAGAGCCGTTTTCTAAAACATGATTTAATAATGTTAAATATTGTTTCATAGGGTTATTCTATTTTTAATTTTTTACAAAGTTATAAGATTTATTGAAAATGGATAATTAAGAGTTGATTTAACACAATAATGCTAAAATACAGGAATAATTTTGTGATTTTAAATTCTGTTTGTATCTTAATGAACAATTTTATTTACCACTAATAAAAAATAACAAATATTAAATTGTTTTAAACCTATGAAAGTAAAAGGAACCGGATTGAAAACAACTCGTGATTTTGTGAAAACGAATTTTCCTTCAAAATATGCTGAATGGATAAATTCATTATCGCCCGAGGCAAAAGAAATATATTCGACAGATATTATTGATGTGGGTAAGTGGTATGATATAAAACCTGCATATTACGAACCTATAGATATGATTGTAAGACTTATATACCGATTTGACAGTAAAAAAGCCGGTGATGAATTGGGGCGATATAGTGCTGAAGTTGCTTTAAAAGGTATTTATAAGGTTTTTCTTTTGGTAGCTTCGCCGCAATATTTAATGAAACGAGCTGCAAATATGATGAAAGCTTTTTATGACCCTTCGGAGATAGAAGTATCCGAGTCGTCAAAGAAGCAGGTTGTTGTTAAGATAAAAAAATTTGACGGAATAAATAAATCAACTGAATATCGTATTGCAGGGTGGTGTGCAAAGGCTTTAGAACTTTGCAATTGTAGCAATGTCAGATACAAATTTCTTAATCAACTTTCGTCCGGACACGAAAATACTTCTATTCAGTTTGATTGGGATTAAAACACATAAAGAATAGAATAATTATAGTAAATCTGAGTGCTGTCAACAAAAGAGTTAATTTCATTTTCGATTTGAGCATAAGAACCTACTGAACAGACTAATAGTAATCCCAATGCAACTAAATTTTTTTTTACTTGCATTTTTATATAATTTTAATTGGCTAATAAATAATTATTTAGAACTTTTTTTATCTTTTACGGGTAAAAATTTTATAGTGTAAAGAATGGCTTCAAGTTGTCTTACATATTCGCGTTTGTCGTATTTAGGAGCATATACATATCCTTCTACGGTAACTATTCGGCTGCGTTGTTCGTCAATTTGAGAAGTACTTACAAATGGACCTCCCATAAAATCACCTTCAACACGCCATAGTCCGCGTAGTTCGGCTGTGTATTTTTTATTAAGCATATATGACCGAAACATAGGGAAAACTTGCATTTCAGTTGTCATATATGTTCCTTTATAAGGTCCTGATACATATCTTTTTAAAAAATCATTTCGTCTGTTTATTAACGAATCGACAGTAAACTGCGATTGACTTTTATAATCATACCAATAAACAAAAATTCCTTGACTGATATCGGGTGTTTCGTGCGATATCCAAATAAAATTATTGGTATCTAAATCGTAAGTATATCCTTTAGGAATGGTTAAATGAACAGCTGCTCTTTGTTCGAGTTTTTTAATAACTTTATGTTCTGAATAAGTTTTATAATTTTCCATTAATCTATCTTGCTCTTTTTTCAAAAGCAGTGATAAAACTTTTTGATTGTCCTTGTCAAAAAGTTTAAGAAAACTTTTTTCGTCGGGAGCCGACATTGTAATAACTATCTGAGGCTTAGCCCATTTGTTATATTCTACCTTAATATCCGGTTTTTTAACATCTTTATTTATCTGAACATAAATAATATTTCGGTGTAT
>CAYRJP010000131.1:2618-4603 GCA_964424425.1 uncultured Bacteroidales bacterium
TTTTTCATATTGTTGTTTTTATTTTTTGTAAAAGTAATAAAAATAGATTTGATAGTAAATAAAATCAAATATCACTATTAAGAGTAAAAAGGAGTTAAATTTCATAAAAAAATATTTCCTCCTTTTTTATGTGGAAAAACAAATTATTTTTTCTTGGTGCAATAGTAATGGATTTTATATAAAAAAATTTTTTTACAGTGGAAATATCCTTATTTTCACATCCTAAAATGATACATATTATATTTTAAATGTTCTAATAGAATTTTAAGAAATGAATTATACATTACTTGATTTTTTAACATTAATAGGTGCACTCGGATTGTTCCTTTACGGGATGAAAATAATGAGTGAAGCATTGCAAAAAGTAGCGGGAAGTAAGTTGCGCAGCATTTTGTCGGCAATGACATCTAATCGTGTAAAGGGAGTGTTTACGGGTTTGCTTATTACTGCTATTATTCAATCGTCGAGTGCAACTACGGTAATGATTGTAAGTTTTGTAAATGCAGGATTATTAACACTTACCGAATCGGTAGGAGTTATTATGGGAGCAAATATCGGAACAACAGTTACAGCGTGGATAATATCAATATTAGGGTTTAAAGTTAAAATGAGCGTACTGGCTTATCCCATTATAGGAATAGGGTTTCCGCTGATTTTTTCGAAAAAAACAAAAAATCAATCATGGGGACAAGTGCTGATAGGTTTTGCATTGTTGTTTATCGGACTTGAAAGTTTAAAACATAGTGTTCCCGATTTACGCAGTAACCCCGAAATGTTACAGTTTATTACCAACTTTACGGGAATGGGTATTTTTTCAAGTTTGTTGTTTTTGTTACTTGGAACGATACTTACCGTAATTATTCAATCGTCGAGTGCTACAATGGCTCTTACTTTGGTAATGTGTTACAACGGCTGGATAGATTTTGAATCGGCTGCGGCAATGGTGTTGGGCGAAAATATAGGGACAACCATAACGGCAAATCTTGCGGCAATGGTTGCCAATACAACGGCAAAGCGAGCTGCTCGTATTCATTTTATTTTCAATGTGATAGGAGTTATTTGGGTGTTGTCAATTTTCCCTTGGTTTTTAAAGATGATAAACCAAATTACTATTTCAGTTTCAGGAGAATCGGCTTTTGTTAATTCCGATGTTATTCCGATAGCATTATCGTTTTTTCATTCTATTTTTAATATTCTTAATGTTATTATTCAAATATGGTTTGTTAAGTATTTGGTTAAGATTGTAGAAAGACTTATTCCTGTTAAGGAAGATGAAGATGAGTTTAATCCTAAATACATAAAATTCGGGTTGCTCAGCACAGGAGAGTTATCGTTGTTGCAAGCTAAGAAAGAGATTATTGTTTATGCCGAACAAACTAAAAAAATATTTAAGCGTATTCGTAATATGCTTGAAGCAACAAAGGAGAGCAAGGTTATTAAGCAACACGATAAAATAGCAAATGCTGAAGCCAAAAGTGATGAGATGGAGATAGCTATTGCTAAATATCTTACAAAAGTTACTGAAGGACAACTTAGTAAAGAGTCGTCGAAAAGGGTGAGTTTTATGCTTAGAATTATTGATGAAATAGAAAGTGTTGCTGATTCGGCACTGCATATTGCAAAAGCTATAAAACGCTCATACGAAATAAAAGAGCATCTTACACCCGAAATGAAAAAAAATATTTTTGAAATAGCAGACCTTGTAAATAAAGCATACTCAATAATGATGGATAATCTTAATGAACATCACTATAAGGTTAGTAAAACAAAAGCAAAGAATATTGAAAATGAAATAAATAAATTTCGTGATAAATTGAGAAAACAACATGTTAAGAATATAGAAAAAGATGTGTATTCTTATAAGCTAGGAACCATTTATAAAGATATTTTTTCGGAAATGGAAAAAATAGGAGATTATGTTTATGATGTAACTCTTGCTATTGTTGATTCTGCAGATTAATTTTAGAAATTAAACTGTTAGAAGA
>CAYRJP010000131.1:4703-6342 GCA_964424425.1 uncultured Bacteroidales bacterium
ACTCTTGCTATTGTTGATTCTGCAGATTAATTTTAGAAATTAAACTGTTAGAAGAGCTTGTTAGCTGTTGGATTTCTTACTATCGGTATTTTCAATCTGAAAAACTGTGGTTCTAGTGTCATGTCAAGCATATTATTACCATACCAAGTTTTGTGAATTTTGTTGATATAATACACTTGATATGACATTAGTTTTTTTATCGTCAGAGTGAAAATTTTTAAGCCTAACAAGCTCCTGATTTTTCAATCGGTTATTTGTTAATCAAGTTTAAGCACTGCCAAAAATGCCTTTTGAGGCACCTCCACATTTCCTACCTGACGCATACGTTTTTTACCTTTCTTTTGCTTTTCGAGTAACTTACGTTTACGTGTAATATCACCGCCGTAACATTTTGCGGTAACATCTTTACGAACAGCTTTAATAGTTTCGCGGGCAATAATTTTTGAACCTATTGCCGCTTGTATGGCAATATCAAACTGCTGACGCGGAATAAGCTCTTTTAATTTTACGCACATACGCCGTCCCAAGTCGTAAGCATTGTCAACATGAATAAGCGACGACAACGCATCAACACTTTCGCCGTTTAAAAGAATATCGAGCTTGATGAGTTTTGCACGTTTAAATCCCGTTTGATGATAATCGAACGATGCATATCCTTTTGATATACTTTTCAATTTATCGTAAAAATCGAAAACAATTTCAGAAAGGGGCATTTCAAAAGTTACTTCAACTCTGTTTCCCGTAAGGTAAACCTGACTTTTCAGCTCTCCGCGTTTGTCGATACACAGTTTCATTATTTGACCGATATAATCGGCAACGGTAATTATTTGAGCTCGAATATACGGTTCTTCAATATAATCTATATAGGTTTCTTTGGGTAATCCCGATGGATTGTGAACTTCTATTTTTTCGCCTTTTTTTGTATAACAATTAAACGATACGTTGGGCACGGTAGTAATTACGTCCATGTCAAATTCACGGTCGAGACGCTCTTGCACAATTTCCATATGCAGAAGTCCCAAAAATCCGCAACGAAAACCGAATCCCAAAGCCATTGACGATTCAGGTTCAAAGGTAAGTGATGCATCGTTGAGTTGCAGTTTTTCGAGTGAAGCACGTAAATCTTCGTAATCGTCGGCATCAACAGGGTAAACGCCTGCAAATACCATTGGTTTTACATCTTCAAAACCTTCGATGGCACTTTCGCAAGGATTATCAACGTGGGTAATTGTATCGCCCACTTTTACCTCTTTCGATGTTTTTATTCCTGAAATTATATAACCCACATCGCCTGTTTTAAGCACTTTGCGAGGTTCGGGTTTTAATCGTAACACACCTATTTCGTCGGCGTTGTATTCTTTGCCTGTATTTACAAATTTAACAAGGTCACTCTTGCGTATTTCGCCGTTAACAATTTTAAAATAAGCGATAATTCCTCTGAAAGAGTTAAACACAGAGTCGAAAATAAGAGCTTGCAACGGAGCTTTCGGGTCGCCTTTTGGCGGTGGAACTCTTGTTACTATGGCATCAAGAATTTCTTCAACACCCATTCCTGTTTTTCCGCTTGCCTCAATAATTTCGCTACGTTCGCAACCTATTAAATCTACAATTTGGTCTTTTACTTCGTCGGGCATGGCAT
>CAYRJP010000132.1:0-6337 GCA_964424425.1 uncultured Bacteroidales bacterium
TAATTTAAAATATATTAATTATATAATGATACAATGCGATAATGAGTTAAAAGTTGAAAGTTAAAAGTTTGTAAAGTTGAAAGTAAGAGTGTAGTGCATAGTGAGTAGTTTTGGTTAAAACTTGTCAAAAAAGGAAATGACAACGAAATTCCATATAAAATCTTAATATTAAAATAATAATTTATTTAATTTATAACTCTTTTTTTTTATTCTTTATAGTATTATATTTCTAACTATATTTGTTTGCGAAACGCAAACAAATACAAAACGAATATTGAAATATAATTAATCAATAAATTTTAAAACTATGAAGTTTTATGTAGCTTTTGATGATACCGATACATTGGATTGTGGTCGAGGAACCGGAAAATTGGCTCGTTGGTTTGCAGATGAATTACCTGCAAAATGTAAACAAATAATGGTAGTTCGCCAACAGCTTTTACATTCACCCGATGTGCCTATGACATCACACAACAGCTCTTTGTGTTGTATTATCGAAGCACCTGATAATTTAGTTTATAATGAACTTATTGACAGAGGTATTTCTCATATTAAAAAACATTTTGTAGAAGGCAGCGATCCCGGTTTTTGTGTAGCTTCCGAAACAGATAATTTTGAGACTTTAATAAATTTCGGGTTAAAATGCACAGCAACAAAAGTATCGCAAGCCGAAGCAATTAAAGCAGCAAAAGATATTCATCTGTCGGGACACGGTGGCACCAACGATGGAATTATAGGAGCTGCTGCTGCTGTAGGATTAACTTTTCTCGGTGAATCGGGCAGAATAGTTGATTATGCAAATATACGAGAATTACCGCATCAAATTACTGCCGGATATTTGCGCAAACTGAACATTTTTCCTATATCGGTAAACCGCCATGCCGAATACATTCCCGATAATCATATTATTGACAATCAAGGTTCGTTACGTCCGCATTTGTGGAACAAAAAACTGATTGTGCCGGTAATTGCCGTTAATAATAATATTTGGCAAACAATATCGGTAAAAAAAGAATATTATAAATAGATAATTATCTATATTACAATTAATTACAACTATTAATGGACAATACGGCAAAAAGATTATTAAAATATATTATTAAGCAAAAAAACAAAATACTTTTAGGAGTATTAGCTACTTTGCTTATGAGTTTGGTTGAACTTTTTACAGGTTCGTTACTTAAATTTTTAATAAATCTTATTGATAAATTTTCGGGGTCGTTTGCCGGAGGTATTGATGCTGTTGCCAAATTACCTGTTAAATACGGAATAAAATTACCACTGTCGGGAGAAAAATTTACAATTATTAAAACTACTCTAAAAGGTGCCGACGAAATATTTAAAGGTATGGTTGTGTTATGTGCTGTATTTATAGGATTATATTTTTTACTTGCTCTTTTCAACTATTTGCGTCGTGTATTTATGAATGCAGCCACACAACGTATTTTACAAAATTTTAAAGAGGATATTTATAATAAAATATTAAGGTTACCTTTTTCTTTTTTCAGTAGTAATCGAACCGGCGATGTAGTTTCGCGTATTACTTACGATGTAACAATGTTAAACGAAATAATTGATTTATTGATAGAAGTAGCAAGGGCTTCGGTTTATATTTTAGTTTTTATACCTGTTATGTTTATTATGAGTTGGCAATTGTCGCTGTTTACAATACTGTTTTTTCCCGTTTCGGTTATTTTAATAGAATATATAACTCGTAAAATAAAGCGTGTAGGTAAAAATATTACCGATAATGTAGGTGATTATACTGCTTTTCTCGAAGAGAAAATAAACAGATATAAATTGATAAAAACTTACGGAAAAGAACATGAAGAGAGTAAAATTTTTACAAAATTGGTAAGCGATAATTACAAGTATAATTTAAAATTGATTAAACTCAAATATTCACTTAATCCCACCAACGAATTTCTTGGGATGTTATTGTTAGCTGTTATTTACATTTTTTATAGTTATAAAATAACACACGGTAGTACATCATTGGGTGATATAGTATTTTACTTATATCTTGTAAAAACATTGTATAAACCCGTAAAAAAAGTTGCTCAGGCTTGGGGACAACTGCATATTGCTCTTGTAAGTACTCGTAAAATATTTAAATTGCTTGATGAACCCGAAGAAAATTTTATTGTTAAAAATAAGCAAAAATCACTAACTCAAATAGAAACAATTGAATTTAAAAATGTCGTTTTTTCGTATTTTGATAATTATCCTGAAATATTAAATAATATTTCGTTTGTTGCTCAACAAGGCGATATTATATGTATATCAGGAAAAACAGGAGCAGGAAAATCAACTCTTTTAAAATTGTTACCTCAGTTTTTTTATCCTGTCAAAGGTGAAATATTGATAAATAATCAAAATTATACTCACTATGCTTTATCAAATATTCGTAAAGTAATAAAATATGTTGATACCGATATAAACTATCTTAACGGCACTATAATTGATAATTTGCTTTACGGCGGCGGAACAATTACCGACAAACAAAAACATGATTTTATTAAATTTTTAGGGTTAACATCACTTGATGATTTACAAATGGAAATAGGGAAAAACGGTATTGATTTATCGGAAGGGCAAAAACAAAAACTATCGATTTTAAGAGCTGTAATAACTTTACCACAGGTTTTAATTCTCGATGAAGTGTTTACATCACTTGATGACAACGATATACACTATATTTTTGATTTGTGTAAATATATACCTATTGTGTTTATCATAAGTCGAAAAAACGAAGTAATAAAATATGTTACTAAAAGGTATATTATTTCCAATGGAACTATTTTATCCATTTAACACTTTTTTTAAATCAATAGTTCGTTACATATTCGTATAATTTATTGATTATTAAATAGATAATATGCAAACTTTATTGAAGTATAATTATTTATAAATCAATAAATTAATGTATTTATGGTTAAAAATATAGCTAAAAAACATACTTTTATTCTATTAAATAGTTGTTTTCTGATTATATTTGTTGTCGAATAGCAAATAAATGCAATTTGCATATTATTACATAACCAACAAAATTTAATTTAAAATGAAAACAGCAACAATTAAAATTCTGTCATTGTTATTTTTAGCAACAATGTTAATTACATCTTGTGATAAAGATGAAACTACCGACACTCAACAACAACAAGAACCTGTCACTGTTCAAGCCGACAACAATTGGATGGAAGATAAAATTGCGGCAGACCAAATAAAATGGTATAAAATTATTGCCGACGAAACTTTTACAACACTTTACATAGAATGGGCAGAACTTGATAATCACGGCGAAAACAAAAATTATACTGCCGACATAAAAGTATCAGCTTACAAACTTGACGGTAAAACACCGTATTTTGAAAATAAAAATAAGGGATATAAAGACAATAAAAAATCTATAACATTAAATTCTGAAAAACAAATACTTGTAAAGGTTGTGTTAAACGATAAAACTAAGCCCGGAACATTTGCATTACGCTCAACCGGAACAGGTGCCGTTAATATTGAATATACCGAACTTACATTAGGAGCAAATTGGACCGAAGCAACCATTAAAAAAGATGAAACATTAGGCTATTATGTAAAATATAATTCTGCTAAAATAATTGAAATTATTTGGGCAGAAATTGACAGTCCCGAAGGGGGATATACTGCAAATATTATGGGGTCGGTATTTAAAAAAGACGGCAAAACTCCATATAAACAATACGGAAAAGACGACGATTTTTTAAATAAAAATAAAAGTCACTCAAATAAACCCAAAGCTATAGAAGTTGATACCAACGAAAACAAAATAAAAATTCATATTACCGAAAATGGTTCTGCCGGAACTTTTGCAATTAAAGTAAGAGAAAAACAAGAATAATACTTTTTAATGTACTTGTGGCGTTTGAAATTGTCGATTGTTATACTGTTTTTGTTTTTTACAAAAACAGTATTGTCTCAAATTAATATTAATATACAAGAAATATTGATTGAAGATAAAGCAAAAAACAAAGCTGTAGAAGAACAAAAAAAATCGGGCATTACTAAATTAATTATAAGCAGTAAAGATTTAAATAATCTTGGGCATCATACCGCAGGCGATGTATTAAAACGTCTTCCGTATGTTATTATGCAAGGACCACCATCGTTTAATCGTAATATTATGATGGCAGGTTTGAGCAAACAATTTCAAACAGTATTAATAAACGGAGAACGTCCGGCAGGTGGTGAAGATGCTCGAGATTTTAAGCTCGATCGTATTCCCGTAGATATGATTAAAAAGATAGAAATCATTTATAATCCTCCTGCTGATATGGGTGCCGACGCTACTATCGGAGCAGTAAATATTATTCTTAAAGATACTCCTGAAAAACAAATTTTTAATACCGATTTGTCTTTTGATTATACATCAACACATTCGGGCGTTAATCCTGAATTTGCAGTTACATTTGGCAACAACCGCAATAAATGGGCAACAATGGTTTCGTATAGTCTTAATAATTTTAAACGTTCAAATATCAACAGATTATCAGACGGAGAAAAAAACGGAACCGAAAACGAAAATTTAAATGTTTGGATAAATGCATTTAACGGCACAATATCGTATAAACTTGATACCGCTCATACTTTTACTTTACATACATTTTTATCATTATATACTGAAAATCAGTATTCTATTGCTAATATTAAACGACGAACAAAAGGCGGGCTAAATTATACTGCTGATACGGCAGAAAACAATAAAATACGATTTTTACAATCTTATACTCTCAATTATAAGATTATTAATAACAAAAATATTTTTAATTCAAGTATCTGTTTTGCACAAAATATAGACTCAAAAGAACGTAACAGAATACGAGCCAAAAGCAACGGTGACGAATTTACAATTGAAGACGAAGATCAAAAAAACAGTGAAATTATCGGTAAATGCAAATTTTTTCGAAAAAAGAAAATCGTATCAACAACAAATATTTTTAAATCAGGTATTAGAATTTCGTCATTATTACGAGATTTTAACAGATTTGTTTATACAAAAATACAAGACAATATGTTTTGGGATAATATTGAAAACGGTTCATATAATTTGCAAGAATATCGTGCAGGAACATATATTGCTGATGAATTTTCCACAAAAAAATTTTGGCTGTTTCCTGCATTACGGTTTGATTACGATTATGCTGATTACAATACTGTTGATACAGCGGGATGGTCGCACTATTTTAGTATAAATCCGTCGTTACATTTAAAAATATTTATTACCGAAAGTTTTTTTATAAAATCCGATATTGCACGGCAAATATCGCGTCCTCCGTTTAATTCAAAAGTGCCTGTTGACAAAGTAAAGCATAAAAAAGAGCTTATCGAACGCGGAAATCCCGATTTGAAACCGTCACAGTCTTGGAATTTCGGATTGGGTTTTGAAAAATATTTTAATGCAAGCAGTTATATAACTTTTCGCAGTTTTTATTCAATAATGCATAATATAATTGAAACCAAAGAAGTGGGAATCGACAATTATTATAATTACAGAGTATTTCAAGCGGTAAATGTTGACAGCGGTTTAGTTTGGGGTGCCGATATAGATGCACGAATAGATTTGTCGGCAACAGGAGCAAAAGGTTTATCGTTAAACGGGAATATTTCGTGGTTAGGCTCGCAAGTAAGAGACCCGAAAACATTAAATTTACGAAAAATCAATAATCAACCCGATTGGATAATTAACGGAACAATTGATTATTTTAATAACCGTTATAAATTTCAAATTTCAACAGGTATAAATTATATCGACAAACGAATTACCGCTGCAACAGTAAGTAACGGTAGCCTTGTTGATGCTATTGTTCAAGCTCCCTTTTTGCAAGTTGATACTCGAATAAAATATTTTTTTACCAATAAAGGAAGTATTTATTTTAATTGTATAAATATTTTTAACGAGACCATTGATTATAAACAAGCAGCAGTAACAGAATCGGAAATAATAGGAAGGAATTTTATTTTAGGAATCAGCATATATTTTTAATAATCTCGTGTAATCTATTGATTATTAAAGAGATAAATACAAAAATCTTACCTCTGGTTAACTATTTGTAATTCAGCAAATTAATATATTTACGGTTAAAAATCTAACAATTTATTAAAGAATAAAAATATATATATATTTTAAAAACACTTAATACTCCCACCTTACAGCTAAATTAACAAAAAAAAAATAGTGTATATTTACAAAAATAAAAAATAGATAAAGTGTTATTTTGAACAACCTGATAAACATACAAGATATATTGATAGTTCCGGTTCTTTTATTGGTAGTATATTTTATATCAACACGTATTCGAAA
>CAYRJP010000133.1:0-3109 GCA_964424425.1 uncultured Bacteroidales bacterium
AAAACTCTAATTAACCGTAGATTTTAATCGGCTTCTTTTTATTTTTAATAATTTTATTTACTAAAAATAACACTCCCATAACAATTAGTATTAAAATAAATACTATTAACGACATTCCGCTTGTAAGCGATTGTGAAGCATTTGCCGAAAGGGTAAATATTTTTACTTGCATCAACTCACTACCCGGAGGATAGACCATTACGGTAGTTCCAAGTTCCGAAATACTGAAAATAAATATAATAATAAATGCTGTAAAAACAGTCTGCATTGTAAGCGGAAGAAATATTTTTGTAATTCTGCCGAACAAACTTATTCCTGCAATTTGTGCCGCTTCGTCTAACGAATCGGGTATTTTTTTTAAAGCATTTTCAATAAGTTTTACCGCTATAAACAAAAATTTTGCAATATATCCGATAATAATAATTGCATAACTTCCGTAAATAAAATTAAAAAACGGATGGTTGTAAAATTTTATCAAACTTATGCCCATTACTACCGAAGGCACTATAAATGCAATAAGCAGAAATATGTTTATTGATTTTTTTTCTCCGTTTTTTGTAAAAAAAGCAATGTTAAATCCCGCAAAAACAATAACTATTGCCGATATAAACGATAAAAATATTGACGGAACAAATGATGATTTTAACAGATAAAATGCTTTCGCAAAATGTGTGATTCCCGCTCCGAATGTCTGAATAACAAGCATTACAGGTGGCAATAATACAAAAACACCAAGCCAAAGCAGTATAAATAAAAAAGCTGCATTTGTATATCGCGGTTTATAAGTTACGACATTGTTTCCTTTACTGCCGACGGATAAAAACGGAGCATTTGCAATATATTTTTTTTCCGACATCAACAACAAAATACAAACAATAACCAGCAACAACGACTGCATCACGGCAAGTGAATGATTATAAAAAGCCGAAAATTGTGTAAATATCTCTGTTGTAAAAACTTTCACTCCCAAAAATCCCGGAACCGAAAATTCGGATATGCTGAAAATAAAGATTAAAACAAACGAGCTTGCAACAGCGGGTTTTATTAACGGTATAATTATTTTCAACACAACATTTTTAAAATCGGTAATTATCAATCCGCTCTCTTCAAGTTGAGAGTTTATATTACGAAAACCGCTGCCTACAATTAGCATTGCCAAAGGTGTGAAAATACTTGTATGAATAAATATCAATCCGCCTGTTGATGAAATTATTCCGGCATTGCCAAAAGCGAAATAAAAAAAATCTTTCCAAGCCACAGCCCAAATATACGGCGAAATAAACAGCGGTAGCAGCAACAAAAGTTTAAACCACGATGCAAAAGGCGTTTTTATTTTGTAAAGTAAAAATGCAAGCAACGTGCCCGATAAGGTTGACAATACAGCTACGCCTGCGGCAATTGTCGCACTTGACAGCAATAGTGTAAGTGTGTTACCGTTTACGAGTTTTAGAGTCTCAAAAAAAGAGCCTTCAAAAAACAGAACATAAACAAAAGAGTATCCTATCGGAACTATTACCAATAAGAGAAAAAGCAGGTATATTCCCGCAAACAGCGGTTGTTTTGTTAATTTTCCGACCACTCTTTCAAATAATTTTGAATTTGTTGCAATTTTTCGGCTGTTGCTTCATAATCAATTTGCATAGGTTTAATATCATCCAAAGGCGGTATTTCAATGGGAATTTCAACATTTTTGTGCAACGGCATTTGAGCACACGATTTAGCAAGTTTGGCTTCGGTTTGTTTGCTTAACAGATAATCAATAAGCTTTTTGCCGTTTTCGGTATTGGGTGAATTTTTAATCAAACTTACGGTATTGGGCATTATTAAAGTTCCTATTCCTTGTTGGTCGAGAAAAACTATTCCCGTATGTTCACCGTCTTTTTGTGCTTCAAAAGCATCGTCGGTATCGGTAAGTCCGCACAATGCTTCGCCCAAAGCCACCCGTTTTTTTACATCGCCGTTGCTTGTGGCAATAATTACATTGTTATTTTTTAAATTTTCTAAAAATTGTTTTGCTTTTTCATCGCCAAGCACCGAAAACAGGGCGGCAATATGAAATGTTGTTGTGCCGAACAGAGGGTTGGCTATTGCTACTTTACCTTTATATTTTTCATTTGTTAAATCAAAAACCGATATGGGAATATCATTGCCTTTCAACGAATCGGTGTTGTAAATCAGCACTCTTGCACGTGCCGAAAATCCTGTCCAATTATTTTCGGGGTCTTTAAATACAGGCTTTATACCTTCTGCATTTGCTGAAATATACGGCTGTGTTATTCCTTTTTGTTTCAAAATATTGGCTCTTACGGGGTCGCCACTCCAAAAAACATCGCATTGCGGATTGTCTTTTTCAGCTATCAAACGATTTAGCACACCGGTAGATTTTGTCTCTTCGGTATCAAACACCGCTTTAACTTTTATTCCGGTCTCTTTTTCAAAAATTTTAAGTACCGGTTCCGAAAAAACTTGATCGACACTTGTATAAACAACAACTTCGTTTTTATTTCTTTGGCAGGATGCCGAAACAGCAGCTATTAACAACAGTAAAGCAAGAGTATTTATTATATTTCTCATATTGCAAGTTTGTTTATAAAGGTTGAATTGTCCATTAAAATTACAGTATAACTAATTTTACAAATCGCAATTTAATAATAATTCGGTAAAGCAGGTAACGTTATTTTTCTGTAATATTTGAAAATATCATTCTTGTAAATTACATAAGCCGAAAAAATATCTATTTTTGTAATGAAAATACTACTGCCATGAATCAGACAAAGCAACATAACGAAGAGATAAATAAACACTACGATAAACTCATTAATATCTGTAAAGAAAAATTTGACCAAAGTGATATTGAAGCAATAGATAAAGCCTACAATTTTGTATTAAAACATTCCGAAGATAAATTCAGAGCATCGGGCGAACCGTATATTTTACACCCTTTGCGAGTAGCAATTATTGCTGCCGACCTTATCGGTTTGGGGACAAAAACAATTATTGCGGCACTTATTCACGACAGTGTGAGTGATAATATTGTAACAAAAAAAGTTGTAATAAAAACATTTGATAAAGAAGTAGCGTCAATTGTTGATGGTATGATAAGGATAAG
>CAYRJP010000133.1:3209-6316 GCA_964424425.1 uncultured Bacteroidales bacterium
ATTACAGCCAAACTTAAAGACACTAAAAAAGCAAGAGAAAAATATATTGAGAAATTTTCGGAACCTATTAAAAAAATATTGAAAGAAAAAGGTTACAATTATGAAATAAAAGGTCGTCCCAAGTCGGTAAATTCTATTTACGGTAAAATAAAAAAGAAAGATATTGATATTTCCGAAATTTTCGATTTGTTCGCTATTCGGATAATTCTTGAAGACATTCATCCCGACAAGGAAAAAGAAGAGTGCTGGAATATTTACAGTCTTGTTACAAATATTTATACTCCCAATCCTGTTCGCTTACGCGATTGGATTTCAACTCCGCGTCCGAGTGGTTACGAATCGTTGCACACAACAGTAAAAGGGCATGATAATCATTGGGTTGAGGTGCAGATACGAACTCGCCGTATGGACGAGATTGCAGAAAAAGGAAATGCGGCACACTGGAAATATAAAGAGTCGGCAAACGATAACGACCACGATGCTTGGCTTAAAAATATTCGCGATGTATTGGAGGCTAAAAACCCCGAAGCTATTGATAATCTGAATGTTAATAAAACAAAATCATTACATAAAGATATATTTGTATTTACTCCGCAGGGTGACATAAAAAAATTGCGTGAGGGTGCAACAATACTTGATTTTGCTTATTCAATACACAGCAACATAGGCAATACTTGCACAGGTGCCCGCGTTAATGAAAAGTTAGTGCCGATTAAGCACAAACTGAAAAATGGTGATACTGTTGAGGTGCTTACATCTAAAAAACAGCAACCCCGTGAAGAGTGGATAAATATTGTGGCAAGCCCCAGAATTAAAACCAGAATACGGCGAGCTATCAACGAAACACTGTTTAAACAAGCCGAAATAGGCAAAGAGATGCTTGAACGAAAAGTTTCGCAATTGAAACTTGATTTTGATGATAATATTATTTTCCGACTTACAAACCATTTTAAATACAAGCGTGTTTTAGATTTTTACCAGGCTGTTGCCGATGAAAAAATTGACTTGCAAGATGTTAAGGATTTTCTCACTAAAACGAAAGATGATGATGAGGAAATGCAAGAACAACAACCGATAGAGACAAGTGCTTCTGAATTTGTTCATAAAACACAAGCAGCCGATGACTATCTTGTAATTGATAAAAATATAAAAAACATCGACTATAAATTTGCCAAATGTTGTCGCCCTATTCCGGGTGATAATATTTTCGGGTTTGTTACGGTTGACCGCGGAATACAAATTCATCGTAAAAATTGCCCCAATGCAAAAGATTTGCTTACGCGATATCCTTACCGAATTGTTCCCGCAAAATGGACTGACGAATCAAAAGATGCAGCATTTTTGGTTGAAATAATGGTTACCGGACTCGATAAAATAGGTATTGTAAACCATATCAGCGAAGTTATTTCAAAAGACCATCAAGTAAATATGCGTTCGCTGGCAATTAATACCAAAGACGGTATCTTTCAGGGGTTTATAACTATCTTTATTGATAATTTACAGCATCTTGATACTTTACTTGCAAATATCAACGGAATAAAAGGTGTGCTAAAAGCCGAACGCCTTGATAAAACAACGGAATAATGATAATTATAAATATTTTCTTAAATTTATAGCAACCATTTTTATCACAGAATCGTCAATAATAAAGTTCTCTTTATTATTGATTAAAAAACAACTACTTATGAACACTAAACAGCACTTTTCAAAAATTAAAAAATGCTTTTACAAAAGTATTAATTTTATTATCTCGGGACTTTTTATAATGCTGGGCTTTTCGTGTGATATTGTAGGCGGAGGATATGATGAATACGGATGCCCGACTGCCGATTTTGTAGTAAACGGGAATGTAAAATCATCCGAAACCGACAAACCGATTGAAAATATTAAGGTTGTTGTCAGAAGTAACGATACTCTTGATTATAAATTAGACAGTATCCACACCAATGCCAACGGTTTTTTTAAATTTTCACCTTACAATTTTCCGTATAAAACAGCATCTTACCGGTTTATTTTTACGGATATTGACGGAGCGGAAAATGGTTTGTTTAAAAAACTTGATACCGTAATCAGATTTGAAGATATTGAATATACAGGTGGTGACGGCAATTGGTATGAGGGAAGAGCAGAAAGAAACATAGATATAGAATTACAACCCGACAATGACAGTAATTAAAATTCCGCTAAGAAAAAAATTAGCCCTTAATTTATTTAAAAAATATAAGGCAAACGAAACTAAAATACACCGGCTCAATTATTTAGTTTGGGAATGCACATTGCGATGCAACTTAAATTGTTTGCATTGCGGCAGCGATTGTAAAAAAGAATCTTCGGTAAAAGATATGCCTGCCGCCGATTTTTTAAAAGCCGTTGACGAAATAATCCCCATAGTAAATCCTAATAAAACAACTGTTGTTTTTACCGGTGGCGAAGTGCTTGTGCGTAAGGATATAGAAAAGGTAGGTATTGAACTGTATAAACGCGGATTTCCGTGGGGAATTGTAACAAACGGAATGTTACTGAACGAAAAAAGACTTACTTCTCTTTTAAATTCAGGGCTTCGTTCAATAACCGTTAGTATCGACGGATTTGAAGAAGCTCACAATTGGCTCAGAAACAATAAAAACAGTTTTAAAAATGCGGTAAATGCCATCAAACTGATAACAAAAACCGATAATTTGGTTTATGATGTTGTTACTTGCGTAAACAGAAAAAATTACAGCAACCTTGCGGTTTTTCGCGATTTTTTGATTGATACGGGAATTACTGCTTGGCGTATATTTACTGTTTTCCCCATAGGCAGAGCAAAAATAAACGACGACTTGCAACTGACACCCGAAGAGTTTAAAGGATTGTTTGATTTTATAAAACAAACCCGAAGAGAGAAAAAAATAAAACTTAATTACGGTTGCGAAGGTTTTTTGGGCAATTATGAAGGCGATGTAAGAGATAATTTCTTTTTTTGTCGAGCAGGAATAAATATCGGTTCAATACTGGCAGACGGTTCAATATCGGCTTGTCCCAACTTGCGTGATAATTTTATACAGGGTAATATTTATAAAGACAACTTTGCCGATGTGTGGGAAAACAGGTATCAAAAATTCAGA
>CAYRJP010000134.1:0-6302 GCA_964424425.1 uncultured Bacteroidales bacterium
GCATTATTGCATTAAATCATTACACCATTGAACCATTGTATCATTAAATAACTTTCAACTAATTTCATTATTATACATAAAAAAATCCGGTAATTGCAATACAACTACCGGATTTTTATTTTAAAATAAACTCTATTTTAAAGAAGTTTATTCAATTTGTCAACAATAGCTGCCTTAGGCACAACACCTACTTGTTTGTCAGCAACTTCGCCATTTTTAAAAAACAATAAAGTAGGAATATTTCTGATACCGAAATTCATTGCAGTTTGAGGATTGCTGTCAACATCAAGTTTTACCATTTTAGCTTTTCCTTCAAATTCTCCTGCCATTTCTTCAATGATAGGACCAATCATTTTACAAGGTCCGCACCACTCTGCCCAAAAATCTACTATTACCGGAACGTCAGATTTCAATACTAAGTCTTCAAAATCTGCATCAGTTACATGAATTGCCATATTTGTATAATTTTTAAATGTTTATTTTTATTTTGTATAAATACAACTTGTTATGCAAAATGTTTACAAAAATATTAAATAAATTTATAAATAATACTATTTCAATTTTATTTTAAAAAACACTCTGTTGTTCTATTTTAACTCATAATTAAATATGGGATGATCTTCAAAATATTTTATTAATTCGTTTGATATATCTACTCTGTAATCTCTTGAAAACATTTTTAATGAAATATTTTTTTCTGTTTCCGTTAAATTTATTTTTAATGTTTTTTCTCCTTCATGTTTTTTAACATTGTCAAGTAATTCATTTACCAGATTATCTGTTAAACTTTCAATAGGAACAGAAACAATAATATTATTTATCAACTTATCACGTAAGTCAGGCAACATCTGTATTGACGATATTCGCACTTCAAGCGGTTTTATCTCTTCTTTTCCCCATTCACGCTGTTTTACTTTTCCTTTTAGATAAAGAAAATACCCTTGCGTAAAGAAACTCTTAAAGTTAAGATAATCGTTACCGAAAAAAGCCAATTCGTAAGAACCTGAATAATCCTCAATGGTAATAATACCAAAGGGTTTATTGCTTTTTGTTATAGCATGACGTGTGGCTGTAACTATTCCGGCAAAAGCAACCTCTCTCTTTTTTTTATCGGGGAAACCGACAAATTTCTGTAAATCATTCAGTTCATCAACTTTACAATTACAAAAACGATCTATCTCAAACTTAAAAGTATCCAACGGATGAGCAGACAGATAAATACCTATAAGTTCTTTCTCTTTATTCAGTTTCTCAAGATTACTCCACGGTTCACATTGTGGTATTGCAGGTTTGGTAACAGCTATCTCTTGCGACATGGACCCAAACAAAGTATTTTGATTGTTTGCTATATCATTTTTAAAAAGTCCTGCATATTTAATCAGTTCTTCAATAACTGTCTCACCTTTATCGTTTACCTCAAAAAGCTGACCTCTATGCTGAATTTCAGGAAAAGAATCAAAAGCTCCTGCCTGAGCAAGTGCTTCAAGATTTTTCTTATTGACTGTATTCAAGTCAACTCTCTCTACAAAATCGAATATACCTTTAAACTCACCTTTTGCTTTTCTCTCATCTACAATTTTTTCAACAGCTCCTTCTCCCACATTTTTAATGGCTGCCATTCCAAAACGTATATTCCCGTCTTTATCAACTGTAAAATTATGCATACTGTGATTTACATCAGGTCCGTACACATTAAGATTCATTCGCCTGCACTCCTCCATAAGTTTTGTTACTTCAGTAATATTTGAAAGGTTACGGCTAAGGTTGGCAGCCATAAACTCGGCAGGGAAATGTGCTTTCAGATATCCTGTTTGATAAGCAACATAAGCATAACAAACCGAATGCGATTTGTTAAACGCATACGAAGCAAATGCTTCCCAATCGCTCCATATTTTATCAATAAGTTTTTGAGGATCTTTACCATTTAACCCTTCCATAAACTTAGGGTTTGCCAAACAACCTTCGTCAAATTTCACTTTAAGTTCAGCCATCAGGTCAAGTTTCTTTTTACCCATAGCTTTACGCAAAGTATCAGACTGACCACGTGTAAAGTTACCAAGCTCACGCGACAAAAGCATCACCTGCTCCTGATAAACGGTAATTCCGTAAGTATCTTTAAGATACTTTTCCATCAACGGATGATCATATTCCACTTTTTCACGTCCGTGCTTTCTAGCAATAAACGAAGGAATATACTCCATAGGTCCCGGGCGATACAAGGCATTCATGGCAACTAAATCTTCAAAGCGGTCGGGTTTCAAACTTTGAAGATGCTTTTTCATTCCGGGACTTTCAAACTGGAATATAGCGGTTGTTTCACCATTACTGAAAAAATTAAATGTTTTTTCATCTTCAAAAGATATTTTATCAATATCTATCTTAATCCCTTTCGAGCGATCTATATTATCAAGAGCTTCTTTAATAATAGACAAAGTTTTCAGTCCCAGAAAGTCCATCTTTAACAATCCGATGTCCTCAACAAAACGCCCGTCATACTGTGTTGTAAGCAGTTCCTCACCTTTAGTAGGCATAACAGGAATATGTTCCACAAGCGGGTCGCGTCCGATAAGAATACCACAAGCATGCACACCTGTTTGTCTTACCGAACCTTCAAGTTTTTCAGCGTTGTTAAGCACCTTAACAATTGTCTCGTCACTCGACTCTTTCTCTTTTTTTAAATCGGGACTCTCTTTATATGCCTTGGTAAAATTCATTTTGGGAGCTTCGGGCACAAGCTTTGCAAGGCGGTTTGATTCACTTAACGGCAACTCTAAAACCCTTGCCACATCTTTAATCGATGATTTTGTAGCCATTGTACCAAAGGTACAGATATGAGCAACCTTATCTTTCCCGTATTTTTCGGTTACCCAATCCAAAACTCTTTGTCTGCCATCATCATCAAAGTCAATATCCACATCGGGCATTGATATACGATCGGGGTTCAGGAAACGTTCGAAAAGCAAATCATATTTTATAGGGTCAACATTGGTAATTCCCACACAATACGATACCGCTGCACCTGCTGCCGAACCACGTCCGGGACCTACCAACACATCCATTCTGCGAGCAGCATTTATAAAATCTTGAACAATAAGAAAATATCCCGGGAAACCCATTGTTTTAATGGTATTAAGCTCAAAATCTATCCTCTCTTTTAATTTGTCTTTAAAATCCTCTCCGTATTTTTCTTTTGCTCCTTCATATGTAAGATGTTCCAGATAATCAGCTTCAAATTTAATCTGTAAAACCTTTTCATATCCTCCCAATCTTTTATAGGTCTCTTCGGTAAACTCTTCAATAAGTTCTTTTTCAGTAAATTTTTTAGAATATTCTTCTATGGTGCCAAAATCTTCGGGAATATCAAACTTTGGCATAATAGGTGGAGAGTCAAGCTCAAATTGCTCAACTTTATTGGCAATCTCAATAGTGTTTTCAAGTGCTTCGGGAATATCAGCAAAAATAATACTCATCTCTTCAGTGGTTTTAAACCACTCCTGCTTTGTATATCGCATACGCGTAGGATCATCAAATGTACGTCCTGTGTTTAAGCAAACAAGCAAGTCATGAGCTTCAGCATCCTCTTCATTCATAAAGTGAACATCGTTTGTAGCAATAACTTTTATATTATGTTTTTTTGCTAATTTGTAAAGCACAGTATTTACTTTAACCTGATTTTCCCAAACCTCACGCTTTAAGCGAACATCATCGTTTTTATGACGCATTAATTCAAGGTAATAATCCTCACCAAAAACTTGCTTATACCATAGTGCAGCTTTTTCTGCTTTATCAATATCACCATTCATAATGTGTTGAGCAAGTTCTCCACCCAAACAAGCAGAAGAAACAATAAGTCCTTCGCTGTGTTGTTCCAATACTTCTTTATCAATACGCGGTTTGTAATAAAATCCTTCAATTTGAGCTATGGAATTAAGTTTTAAAAGGTTTTTATAACCGATTTTATTTTTAGCAAGAATAATCAGATGGTCACCCGCTCGGTCAATTTTATCGGTTTGCTGTTTACGTCCACGACGAGCTACATATGCCTCAACACCAAGAATAGGTTTTACTCCCTCCTTTTTACATACATCGTAAAATTCTTTTATACCAAACATTGTTCCATGGTCGGTAAGAGCTACCGCCGGCATTCCGTCTTTTTTTGCTTTTGCAGCAAGCTGTTTTGTTGATGCAGCTCCGTCAAGTATTGAATATTGAGAGTGAACATGAAGATGAACAAACGGTATCTTTTTGAAATTTTTTACAGCATCAACCATTTTTTTCTCTTCATCTTCAACAGAGATATGAGCAAAATGGTCAACTTTAAAAGATTCAAATTTCACTCCTGCCGGTTGTATTGTTGACGGATTATTTTTTATAAATGCTTCTATTTCGGCATCCGACATTTGCAATCTCTCTTTTGATATTCCGCCAACTCTTACAAGTTCAAGAAAACAACGCGATGTAGCCTCAACATCGGCAGCAGCATTATGAGCTTCCTCAAAAGGTATATTAAACAATTTAGTATGAAGTTCAGTAAGTGTAGGCCATTTTACCCGTCCGTTTTTGGTGATATTACAAAACTGTGTACTCTCTATTTTTGTACATAAATTTGGAGCTTTTGATATAACCTCTGGAAGTCCTGTGCGAATAAGTTCTGCTCCTACAATGTTAATGTCAAAATCGACATTATGACCGATAATAAATTTTGCTTTTTTTACATCTTCTAAAAAGTCATTCAAAGCATCAATCAAAGGAATACCAAGTTTTTCTGCTATCTCGGTAGTGATACCGTGTACTTTTACCACTTCATCGGGTATAGTATAACCATCAGGTTTTATCACATGATTTTTTGCACAAATAAAATTTCCTTTTAAATCGTGACATTGCCATGCAAGTTGAACCATACGAGGCCAATTATCGGTATCGGTTAATGGTGCTTTCCAACTTTTCGGCAGTCCGGTGGTTTCGGTATCAAAAATTAAAAACATTGTATATCAGTTATTTACAAGAGTGAAAAATTAAGCTTAAAGCTAAAAATATTTGTTGTAAAAATAACTAATTACATAATTCAAAATACCATTGTTGATAACTAAATTTTTAAAACGAGAGGTTTTTATTTCTCAAGATTTTTCAAACAATCACGAAGACGGTCAATATTTTTCCCGTATAGCCAGTTAAAATATTTTTTTTGTATCCAACACCCGAGAAGAGATATTGAAATAAGAATAATAATAATCCATATTATACTTTCAGAAGTAAAAAAACTGTTCCATTCGTCTTTTGACAATTTACTGTGCAATCCAAGCAGAAACCCACCGAAGCCTGCTATTGGGTACAAAATAACAGCCATTCGCATGTATTTCTTCACAAGATTGTCAAAACGAGAAACAAACTCTTTAAGATAATTTTTAAGGTTTGTATCAGAAGTAAATTTTAGTTTAATAACATTTAGATACGGCACAAAACTAAGTCCGAATATTACAACAATAAAAATCAGAGCATATATGGTATCGGCAGGTTTGGTTGATGAAATAAAAATAACTAAAAAGACAGAAAGTATAAGAGCAACAGTCCATTCAAAAATAATTTTACGACGAATTTTTGCAAGTTCATTGTTAGATTGTTTTTTAACAATTTTTTTTAGTTCGTCGGCAGAATATTCCTTTTGCGAACCAACATCGGATATTGTTTTCCATGCATCTTTTAAATTATCAATCTCACTTATCATTATCCATTATTTTTTTTAATCGTTTTTTTACTCTGTTCATTTTTACTTTAATATTATTAACTGTAAGTCCGAGTATTTCGGCAATTTCTGCGTAAGCTACATCTTCAAGATACAGTAATACCAGTGACCTGTCAACATCATTAAGTTTTTTTATTGCTCTGTAAAGAGCTGAAATTTGTTCTTTTTTCTCCTCTTCGACATAAAAAGGAGTGTCATCATGAACAATAAATGCTTTTTTATCATCTTTATCTTCAAAACGATACTTTTTTTCTTTACGAATCCATGAAATAGCAGTATTAATAGCCACTCTGTAAAGCCAAGTGGAAAATTTTGAATCACCCTTAAATTGCGAATATGCCCGCCATACCTGAATACATATTTCTTGAAACATATCATCAGCCTCAGCACTATTCTTAGCATACATAAAACTTACCTTTCTAATTAAAGGTTGATATTGTTCAATTAATTTTATAGCTTCTTTACTATCCACAAATTTTTCTTTAATATGACGTTTATATTAGATGTTTGGTTACAAAAGATTTTAATCCTTTTTAATATAAGAAATAATCTTATTAAA
>CAYRJP010000135.1:0-6276 GCA_964424425.1 uncultured Bacteroidales bacterium
TGATAATGAAAAAGGATTTTATGCAGCTCCGGCAGGTTTTAAAGGACAACAAGGTGTAGATTACACACTTAACATAACAAATACCGGAGTAAAAGGAACAGATAACACCGATTCTTATTCGGCAGAAACAACTATGATGAACAGCACTGATATTGACAGTCTTGCTGCTGAATATTTGAATAATCCGCATATGGGAATTGCAGGTTTTGTTCTTAGAATTTGGTTTCAAGACAGTCCCGATTTTAATTATTATCTGTGTAAAGCTTGGAAAAACGGAGTGTTGCTTACCGATACTTTATATGAGTTTCAGAAGTTTAACGACGATGTTTTTAACGGCGATTATTTAAACGGATTAAACTGCTATTTATTGGATGACAACAAACAAGATGAGTATGTAAATAAAGGCGATACAGTGGTGTTGGAATTTGCAAGTATAAACAAATCTTTTTTTGAATATTTAAACAGTGCCCAAAAAGAATCATTCGGTTCAAACCCGATGTTTGGCGGACCACCTGCTAATGTATCTACAAATGTAACAAACGGAGCGGTAGGAATATTCAGGGTATATTCGATAACACGAAAAACTCTTATTATGGAAAAAGCCGAAAGAGATAAATAATCAAGTTTAATATTACATTTTTTTATAATTAGCTTGTAAAACATAATCATTATATGTAATTTTTTGCATACGTTTTTGTTATTTAGTAAACAAAAACCTAAACCAATAATATTATGGATTTTACAAATCAAGAATTACGCTATTTGAAATTATTATCAAAAAGATATCCGACAATTCAAAAAGCAAGCACCGAAATAATAAACTTGAAAGCCATTTTAAGCCTACCCAAAGGCACTGAACATTTTTTAAGCGATTTACATGGTGAATATGAAGCATTTACACATTTACTAAACAGTGCTTCGGGAGTAATTAAAAAACGAATAAGCGAACTTTTCAGAGATACTTTGCGTGATACCGAAAAAGAAGCTTTGGCAACTCTTATCTATTATCCCGAAGAAAAACTTAAATTAATCCTAAAAAAAGAAAAAGATATTAAAGAGTGGTATAAAATAACCTTACACCGACTTACTAAAGTTTGCAGGTCGGTATCATCAAAATATACCCGCTCAAAAGTTCGTAAGGTATTACCAAAAGACTTTGCTTATGTTATTGAAGAACTTCTTCACGAAAACGAAACACAAATAAACAAACAACAATACTACGATGGTATTATCGACACAATAATAAGCACAGGCAGAGCAAAAGAATTTATTGTTGAACTTAGCGTTCTTATCAGAAAACTTGCAATTGACCGTTTGCATATTGTCGGCGATATTTTCGACCGAGGTCCCGACCCCGATTTAATTATTGATGAATTAATGAGCCATCGCGAAATTGATATTCAGTGGGGAAATCATGATATTGTTTGGATGGGAGCAGCTCTCGGTTCGTTACCGTTAATTGCAACATTAATCAGAATTGCTGCAAGATACGATAACCTTAACACCGTAGAAGACGCATACGGAATAAATCTTTTGCCTCTTGCTACTTTTGCCATGCAGGTGTATAAAGGCGATCCTTGTAAAGCATTTCAGCCAAAACTAACAGGAATTCAAGATTATCACGAAGATGAAATTTATCTTGTATCACAAATGCATAAAGCTATTTCTATTATTCAATTTAAACTAGAAGCACAAGTTATAAAAAATCATCCCGAGTTTAAAATGGACGACCGTCTGCTTTTAGAACATATTGATTTTGAAAAAGGAACCATTAAAATCGGCAGAAAAGTTTATAAACTAAACGATACAAACTTTCCCACAATAAATCCCAAAGACCCTTATCGTTTGACAAAACAAGAAAAAGATGTTATTGTGCGATTAAAAAATTCTTTTGTCAAAAGCCAAAAGTTACAGCAACATATTAAATTTATGATTACAAAAGGCAGCATGTATCTTACTTTTAATTCAAATTTACTGTTTCACGGATGTATTCCTATGACACCTGAAGGTGAATTTAAAAAAGTAAAGATAGAAGGTTCTTTTTTCTCAGGTAAAGCTTTACTAAATAAATACGATGAAATTGTAAGAGAATGTTATTATAATTTTAAAAACGTAAATAACCCCGGTGACGGAATAGATTACTTTTACTATCTATGGACAGGTCCCGATTCGTCGTTGTTCGGAAAAACCAAAATGGCTACATTCGAACGTTATTTTATTGATGACAAAGAACCACATGCCGAAGAAAAAAATCCGTATTTTTCATTACGCGACCAAGAAGAATTAAGTATTAAAATTTTAAAAGAATTTGGACTTGACCCCAAAAACTCGCATATTGTAAACGGACATGTGCCTGTTAAATTCAAAAAAGGAGAAAATCCTGTAAAAGGCAAAGGGAAAATGATTGTTATTGATGGCGGATTATCAAGAGCTTATCAGCCTGTTACCGGTATTGCAGGATATACCCTTATTTACAATTCATACGGACTAATGCTTGCCGCACACGAACCTTTTGAATCAAAACTAAAAGCAATAGAAGAAGAGAAAGATATTATCTCGGATTTGAAAATTCTTGAAAAAACAGCAGTAAGAAAAAGAGTAAAAGATACTGACGTAGGACGAGTTTTGCAGGAAGAAATTTCTGAACTTGAAAATCTGCTGATTGCTTATCGTAACGGATATATAAAAGAAGCTGTAAGCGGATAATTATATGTCTATTTTCAATCCGTCGTAAGCCGAATATACATTTTCAGGTAAAATATTTGTCAGCTCGTTGTAGCTGTATTGCATATGACTTATATGTGTTAAATAAGCCCTTCGGGGCTTTAATTCTTTAATAATATCAAGCACTTCGTTAAGCCCCATATGAGCAATGTGAGTTTTAACACGCAAAGCACTTATTACCAAAACATCTAATCCCGCAAGTTTACTCTTTTCCCTTTCGGGAATGATTTTAACATCTGTAATATAAGCAAAATCACCTGTTCTAAATCCCAAAACAGGTAATTTCCCATGAAATCCTCTTACCGGAATTATAGTATCATTATCAATTGCAAATATTTCATTTTCAATAGGATGCAAATCCATATCGGGAGCACCCGGATATTTATCGTCAACAAAAGCATAAGCATACTCTCGCTTAATTGTATTTAACACTTCAAGCTCTGCATATATTCTCACCTGCTTCTTCATCAAATAGTTAAAAGCTCTCAAATCATCTAAGCCTGCAGTATGGTCTTTATGATTATGAGTAAGCAATACAGCATCTATTTTTATAATTTTTTCGCGTAACATTTGTTGTCTGAAATCGGGTCCGACATCGATAACCAAATTATTATTATTGTCGGTTTCTATAA
Organism: uncultured Bacteroidales bacterium; assembly: GCA_964424425.1. Lineage (GTDB taxonomy): Bacteria > Bacteroidota > Bacteroidia > Bacteroidales > SZUA-534 > GH45. Next base: position 3,357 of record CAYRJP010000135.1, read on the forward strand.
ATATTGAACTTCGCAATCTTTTATCTCTCAAATTATTCGATTGACAAATCTCACAATTACAGCCTATAACAGGTATTCCGTGTGATGCACCGGTGCCTAAAAATGTTACTTTCACAATTATATAATTTTTATTTTACGAAGTTAACCGAAAAAAATAAATCTCAAACCATGTATTGACTTTTCGATTTATTATTGTTAATATTGTATAAACCAAATCAACCAAAATCATGTTTTACAATACTCACATTCACACATTTAACAGCAAAGATGTCCCCAACAGATTTTTAGTATGGCCTATGGTGCCACTGCTTAAAACAAAAGTAGGTTTTTGGATAATAACAGGTTTTATGAAACGACTATGGCCGTTTTCAAACAACGATGTTCTTGACAGATACGTAAAATTTGTTGAAATAAATAAACTTGGCGATCAAAAGGAAATTTTTGAAGATTGTAAAAGATATTATCCATCCGACACGCATTTTGTGTCACTATCAATGGATATGGCTTATATGGGAGCCGGAAAAGTAAAACGAGATTTTAAAATACAACTTGAAAAACTTGCCGAAGTAAGCAATAATAATCCACATTTAATACCATTTGTTCATATTGACCCTCGACGCGAAAATACACTTGAGTTATTAAAATACGCCATTGAAGAGCTTAATTTTAAAGGTGTTAAAATGTATCCTTCGCTAGGCTATTTCCCTTATGACAATCGTTTAGACGATATCTACTCTTATTGCAACGATAATAATATTCCTATAATTACTCACGGAAGTCCATATAATCCTGTTCATTACAAAGGAAAAAAGAAACAGATAAAAAAATGGCTGAAAGATGCTAAACTACCTGTTGATTACAGCAAAAAAAGTAAAAAAGGATTATGTTCTAATTTTACAAATCCGCTAAATTGGAAATTTGTTGTTGAAAAATTTCCCAATTTAAAAATATGTCTAGCTCATTTCGGCTCGGAATATTATTGGGACAAATATTTACAAAACGGCTCCGACAGTAACAATTGGTTTGTAATTGTAAAAAAACTAATACAGGAATATCCTAATTTTTATACCGACGTATCGTTTACTCTAAACAATAAGCAATATTTCCCTCTGCTGAAAATTATTCTCGAAAACGAAAAAATAAGAGAAAAAACACTGTTTGGTTCCGATTTTTATATGGTTGAAACCAAAAGTAACGAACGACGTTTTAGTATTGACCTTAGAGCATATTTGGGTGAAACCTTTTTTAAAGCAATAGCATACGATAATCCTCGCAAATTTTTAAACATTAACGATAACTACGATTATTCATAAGTAAAACGACACCTGAAAATAATATATTATCTTTGTCCTTAGTTAATTTTTAAAATATACTTATGAAGGGCAAATTATATATGATTCCTATTACTTTAGGGTCAGGTTCGGTATCGGAAATAATTCCTGCCGATGTATTAAAAAAAACAATAGAGTTACGTTATTTTATTGTTGAAAATATACGAACAACACGTCGCTATTTACGAATGTTGGACAAATCATTTCCAATTGACGAATCTCAATTTTTTGAGTTAAATAAACATACAAAACCTGCACAAATAGAATCATATTTAAAACCATTGTTTTCGGGTAACGATATCGGAGTTATTTCAGAAGCAGGAGTTCCCGGAGTAGCCGACCCCGGTGCCGATGTAGTAGCATTAGCTCATAAAAACAAAATTACTGTTGTGCCTTTTGTAGGACCAAGCAGTATTTTACTTTCTGTAATGGCATCGGGACTCAATGGCCAGAACTTTGCTTTTAACGGATATTTACCCGTAAAATCACCCGAACGCATAAAAAAAATAAAATCTCTTGAAAAACGCTCTATTACCGAAAATCAATCACAACTGTTTATTGAAACTCCTTATCGTAATAATGCAATGCTCGATGATATTCTAAAAGCATGTTTACCCGAAACTAAACTTTGCATTGCCGCTGATATTACTCTGTCAAGTGAATTTATAAAAACCGATACTATAAAAAATTGGAAAAAGAAAAAAACTGATTTAAACAAACGTCCTGCTATTTTTATTATTCAAGGATAAGATGATATTTTAATACTAAAGTTTATTAATGCCAAAATATGCAATTACTTGATATTTTAATAAATTTTACAAAAAATCGTCTATCTGTCAAATTTTGCATGTTTTTGACAAAAGATAAAATAAATGTCAAATGTTTACTTTATACTTTCCTGTTTTTCTCAAAATTTTCAATTTTATCTTTTATACTTATCAAATAATCAATATCATCATATCCTTTTAAAAGGCATTCTTTTTTATAAGGAGTTATCTGAAAACTCTCTTTTCTTTTTGTCGAAATAATTTCAATTGTTTGATTTTCTAAATCTACTTCAACTTCTGTTTTAGAATTTTTCTCAATTTCAACAAATAGTTCTTTTAAAAAAACTTCTGTTGCCTGAACCGGCAACAATCCGTTATTCAAAGCATTGTTTTTAAAAATATCGGCAAAAAAACTTGACACTACTACTCTAAAACCATAATCGTAGATAGCCCATGCTGCATGTTCACGACTGGAGCCACTACCAAAATTACGCCCACTCACCAATATTCTCCCCGAATAATTTGAATTATTCAACGGAAAATCTTCTATCGGTTTATTTTCATTATCATATCGCCAATCCCTGAAAAGATTATCACCAAAACCTTTTCGCTCTGTTGCTTTAAGAAAACGGGCAGGAATAATTTGGTCAGTATCTACATTTTCAACTGCAATGGGAACACACGGTGATTTTATTGTTATAAATTTATCTATCGGCATTGTTATTAATTTTTAGTTTACAAAAATCAGATAATTTCTCGCGGATCGGTTACTTTACCTGTAATGGCAACTGCTGCTGCAGTAAGCGGACTTGCAAGCATAGT
>CAYRJP010000136.1:0-6274 GCA_964424425.1 uncultured Bacteroidales bacterium
GATACTTACTTTTCTTTTTAAAAAAATACAATGCCGAAGCTCTGAAAATATCAACCCTTCCCCAAAATACTTGTTCCATAGGATTTCCGGGCACTTTGTGAAAATATGTGCGTGGTAGTTCGTAAAGACATTTTGTGCATAAAACTTTTTCGTTTGACACCAAATTGTCGCCACAAGCAGCACATAATTCAGGGTAAAACAGGCTTAAAAAAGATTTAAGATATAGAAGTATTTTGTTCATGTCGCTCTAAAATATTGGTTTTGGCTATGAACAGTACGGGTTTTCATAGTGTCACTATCTAAGTTACAAACCAAATTTAATTTATTTTTAATTAATTATATATCCTATTTTAAAACTTATTTGTTCGGCATAATATTTTATATCGTAAGTGTCCGAATAATTGGGTGTTTGCAATACTTGCATTAATGATGTTATATTTCTGTAATAATTAAATCCCACTATCAGCTTTTGTTTTATTAAAAAATCAATTCCTCCGGTTAGGCTCAGTGTATAATGATTTATTTTGTTTATTGTAATCTCTTTCGGTTCGTTAAGAATAAAAGAGTTTGTTACTCCTGCTCTAATATGCACCCATTTTTCAAATTTATAACGAAAAATCAAAGGAACATCTATACTGTAAAACTGTTCATTCCAATTTGACTGCCCTACAAAATTACTATCGCTGGCAATATCTTCGGCTACGGTGTTTTTTGCCGATATTGCGGTAAATGAAATGCCCGATTCAAAGATACATTTTTTCTCTGCTTCGAGCGAATAAAAAATATTTGCCCCGATTGTATAAGACGGTAGTTTTGTGTATTTATTACCGATAACTACTGCTTCCTCCTTATTCTTCTCAATAAAATTACTATTGCCGTAATTGATGAAAATACCATATTTCATTTGCGAATAAGATACTGTATTTAATAAAAATAATATTACAACTGTTAAAAAGATATTTTTTGTGGTCATCGATTTAAAATTTTTATTTTAATTGTTTGTTATTGTCACAATTGCAGTATCTACACCATACGATGCAAATATTCCATATCCGTTTATAATATTTGAAAATACAGGATAAGGACGATCGTAAAACGGGTCTTCTTTGCTTGCATCGTATTTTTGTTCGCTTTTTAAAAATTCACATAAATCAGGCGACAGTGTATATAGTTTTACAAGCAATGAATCGTATTTGTTGATGATACCGAGAGAAATTTCTACCGAATTAACTCCTTTTACCGTATTGTCAATCAGTCCGTACGGATTAAAAAATTCTTCATCTATCATTGTTGTATCAATTTGTCCTGCAATGTAATACAACTGCTTAATATAATAACCTGCATTATTGTTTTTATTATCATAAAATGAAACAACTAAATTTGAATGATTAGAATTCTCATCAAAAAATAATTTTACGGAATCTATTTTCACAGGCTTTATTATGCTTTGATTTTCTGAAGCTATAATATCAAAACTGTCTGCAGTAATTTTAAGCGAATAGTTTGCATTTTCATCCACAACAAAGTCATTGTCGGATACATATTGATAGTCGTCAATTTTATTTAGTTTTATTAAACTATCTCCTGTTTGCACCAAAAATACAACTGCATTTTTCACCTTGTCGTCGGCATTAACATCATTGGGTGCTATTGTTTTTTTTACAATTAGATGCACCCTTTCTTGTTTGCTTATAAAACCGTGTGTTATTAATTTATCACCACCATAGATTGTGTTGTAGTCAATCTCTTTTGTTAAATCTTCACAAGAGAATAAAAATATTAATAATAGAAGATACAATATTTTTGATTTCATTTTTTTAAAAATTAACAGAGTAACTTATTGTTGGTATTATTGTAAAAAATGATTTTTGATATACTTTGCCGGTATTGCTGTCGTAATATACATATACCGGATTTTGTCTTGCATATACATTAAATATATTTATTGAAAATTGCTTGTCGTTACCTTTTTTTGTTTTTCCTTTTTTTATTAATGCAATATCGAGTCTGTGATATAAGGGTAAACGACGATTGTTTATACTTTCGTAAATATAATAGTTGTAAACATACCGGTCGGTTTTTGAATAACCTGCCGGCAATGTAACGGGCGTACCCGAAGATAATACAAAGTTAGAGCTAAAACTGTATTTGTTGTTTATTTTCCACAAAACTACCAACGACAAATTGTGCCTGCGGTCGTAAATAAAAGGATACCACTTACCATTGTTAAGTTCATCGAATTGCCTGTCGCTCCACGATAATGTATAATTTATATTAGCACTCAACATTTTAAATTCTTTCATCAATTGAAATTCAAAACCGTAAGCTTTTCCAATGCCGTTTTTTGCAATTACACTGTTTATAACATCAAAACTCTCTTGGTCTTCATCAATGCTTTTATATTCAAGCAGGTTGTTCATTTTTTTATAAAATCCCTCTATTGAAATATCAAATTTATTAAAATCGTCACCATAAAAGACACCTAACGAAAACTGCTCGGCTTTTTGTGGCGGTAACTCTTTTGTTGCCGAAAGCCACATCTCTTTTTCAAAACCTTCGACATTGTTAACAATTACATGGTTATATTGATTTAATATTGTAAAATTAGTTTTTAATGCAAATTTATCTGTCATCAACCATCGAAATGATACTCTTGGCTCGGCTCTGTAATATGTTGTATCTTTACAAGAATAGATTGTGCCTCGTATTCCCAAATTAAGTTTTATTTTTGAAGTAATGCTTATTTCATCTTCAAAATAAACATTGCCTTCAATTGATAAAAAATTTGATATAAACCCAAATGTTGTGTCAATAGTGGTTTCTGAGTTTACATTATTATAAAATGTAGTATTTTGCCCCGGCAAAAATGAATAGACACTTCCCTCAAATCCTGTTCGCAGAAAATGCTTATCTGTTAAAGAAATTTCAAAACGACTTTGTAATGTATAATCATCTATCTTGGAAAAAGATGTGTTTTTTTCGGAAACAATAGAACCGTAATTATCCATATCCAAAGTTGTTTCCATTTTGTTTGAGTAGTTTGAATATGAAAAAGAGTTTTTTACAAATATTTTACTGTTTAGTATATAATTGTGAATTAAAGAAATTCCTGTATTATGAATAATTTGTCTATCTACCGAATTCTTTTTTTGTGCTGAATAATCAACAGCATCAACTGTTTTTTGATAATCGTGTCCTGTAAACAACGAAAGAGACAATCTGTTCTTGTTTGAAATTTTCCAATTAACCTTACCGTTTATATCAAAAAAGTTGTATCCGAAATATTCGCCTGTTCCTGTTTGGTTATATTCTCGGCGAGCTGAAATATTGTATAAATCGTAATATGATGTACGTGTTGCTAAAATATAATTAATTTTTTTATTGAGAGGTGCTTCAAAAGTCAGTCCGGCATCTAACAAACCAATATTAAATTTACCCTTAAACTCTTTGGAATTACCGTCTTTGGTATAAATGTCAATTATAGAAGACGCTCTACCTCCGTATCGTGCGGGAAATCCGCCTTTATATACATCAACGTGCTTTATTATATTAGGGTTAAATAGCGATAAAAAACCTCCGATATGGTTTGTGTTGTATAATTTCATTCCGTCTAACAGAATCAGATTTTGTCCTCTATCGCCTCCTCTGACATAAATATTTGAATATCCCTCTTTACCCGTACTTACTCCGGGTATAAAACTGATTGCTCGCATTAAATCAGGCTCTCCGGTTAACGACGGTATTGCTTTTATTGTTTTAACAGGAACTGTTGTTTTTCCCATTAATACTTGTTCTCTAACAGGAGTATATCCGTTTATTACAACCTCTTTCAATTTTGAAGTAATGGGTGTCAGCTCAAATGTTATTGATGTATCGTTATTTATAAATAGTTCTTTTTCAATATCTTTATACCCTACATAACTTATTTTTATTACTACTTTTCCGGCAGGTATTGTTAAACTAAAAAAACCATAAGCATTAGTTGTTGTACCTATATCTGAGATAGTATCAACACAATTTGCAAACAAAAGAGCTTCGCCTGATTGGGCATCTTTTATATATCCGTTGATAACTATATTTTGAGATACAAGAGTATTACAATAAAATACGGCTAATGTAAAAATATACAGATACTTACTCATATCTTATAAATTGCAATGAGGCTGTCTAAAAAGTATTTATACAAAAATAGAGTCAAGATTTTAATTTGTTAATTCACAGAACATTAATACTTTAGTTTTTTGTGATTTTGCAAATATAGCGAAACCTTGACTTTTTAGACATATCCAAAAATTATTTTATGTTTATACAAACATTTGAAAAATAATACTTTTATTTGAAAATAAGATTTTAAAACTCTTGTGTTTTATAGCATCATTATACCGCATTAAAGTTAATTAAGGAATAATAGCATTTTCCAAATGTTCCGATACTCTGTATTTTTCTCCTGCAATTACGGTAATAATATCAAAACGACATTCATTGTTAATACCTTTCATCAACAAATAAGCATTTGCAGCCGATATTAAAAGTTTTATTTTTCTTTTGCCTATAGTAAACTCTGGTGATGAAAATGTTTCGGATGTGCGGGTTTTTACTTCTACAAAAATAATAGTATCATCTTTTCTCGCAATAATATCAATCTCTTTATGACCACTTCGCCAATTTTTCTCAATAATGGTATAACCGTTTTTTTTCAGATATTCAATAGCAATATCTTCTCCTTTTATGCCTATTTTGTTATGTTCTGCCATACTATAAAAAAATAACCTTAGCTTTCTCTGCTGTAACTTCAAGCAATACTTTCCTATTGAAAATTAATGGCATATTTTCCTTAATATGTCCTGCCGGGAAATTAAAACAAACAGGATAATCATAATCCTTTATCGCATTAAATATTATCTCCTGTGCATTTTTCCCGAAAGGGGGATTATTGTCCTGCATAGACGAAAGTCCGCCTACAATCACCCCCGCAAGATTCTTTAATTTACCCGATAATTTAAGCTGATACATCATTCTGTCCAGCCTATAAAGATATTCGCCAACCTCTTCGATAAACAGAATTTTACTGTTCCAGTCGACATCAAACGGTGTACTAAGCAAACTTGTTAAAACAGCAATATTGCCACCTGTTAATAATCCGCTTGCCTTACCTTGCCAGTTAAAATCAGCTGTATCAACACTATATTGTAACTTTTCCCCTTCCAAAACATCAAAAAGCCTATCAACAGCAATATTATTCTCACTAAAATTAACAGGCATCTGCCCGTGAATACTTTCTATTTCGGTATTAGTTAAAATATTATGTAAAATGGTAATATCGCTGAAACCTACTACCCATTTAGGATGTTTCTTTAATTTATCAATATTTAATTTGTCGGCAATATGTATGGTTCCGTAACCGCCTCGCAAACAAAAAATTGCAGCAATATCATTATCATCAATCATTTGCTGTAAATCTTCAGCTCTTTCATTTGTGTTTCCCGCAAAAATATTATTTTGTAAATATGTTGTTTTCCCTCTTACAACCTTATATCCTTTATTTTCGATTAAATTAATAATTTCGGGATATTTTGACTGCTCAATATATCGTGCAGGAGCAACAATTCCTATTGTTTGACCTTTTTGTAAATAAGGCGGAGTTATCATAGTTAAAATATTTTTTCGGCTATTTTTCTGATACTGTTTCCTGCCCCAAGTGTATAAAAATGTAACACCGGAGCACCATTTACCATTAAATCTTTTGCTTGTTCAATACCCCATTGAGTTCCAACTTCAAGGGCTTGTTCGTCGTTTTTACAATTGTTAATCTCTTTAACCAAATCTTCGGGGATATGAGTATGAAAAATACGGGGTAAAACTTCAACTTGGTTTTTTAGAGCAATAGGCTTTAATCCGGGAATAATAGGCACGGTAATTCCTGATTCTCGACATTTTTTAACAAAATCATAATAGTATTTATTGTCAAAAAACATTTGCGTAATAATATAATCGGCACCCGCATCAACCTTTGCTTTCAGGTATTTTATATCTTCATCCAAACTCACTGCCGCATAATGCTTTTCGGGGTAACCCGCTACTCCGATACAAAAATTTGAAGGATTATTTTGTTTCATATCTTCGAGCAAATATTTTCCGTTGTTCATATTCACAACTTGCCTTACAAGGTCAACAGCATACTTGTGTCCTTCCGGTTCGGGAATAAACTCCGTTTGGTTGTGTCCGGCATCACCTTGAAGAACCAACAAATTTTCTATTCCCAAAAAATTAAAGT
>CAYRJP010000137.1:0-2595 GCA_964424425.1 uncultured Bacteroidales bacterium
TTTCTAAAATACCATACACTATATCTTTACTCAAAGGTTTTGTTATAAAATCATTACATCCCGAATTTAAAGCTCTATCTCTATTTTCATTGGTAGCATATGCAGCTTGAACAATTATAGGAATTTGCATACATAATTTTTTTATCTGTTTCACAATTCCACTCCCCTCTGTTTCAAGTAATTTTAAATCTATAAAAACGATTTTAATTTCAGGATTCTTTTTACAAAACTCTATTGCTTCGATACCATTTTTTGCATGAATAATCATAAAATCTTTCAATTTTGATTTTATAAGAGTTTCTAAAAACAAATAATTAATTTCCTCATCTTCAACTATTAATATTTTATTAGTCTTTTTATATGATATTTTTCTATTATAAACAGGATTAAAAGGTATTGTAACATAAAAAACAGCACCTTTATTTTCATCTGACTCGACTTTTATTTCTCCTCCAAGTAATTCTGTGTTTTTTTTAGCTATTGATAATCCAAGTCCTAATCCGCCTAATCTGCCATTGGTTTTACCTTGAGAAAATCGATTAAAGATTATTTCTTGTTTATCTTTAGAAATACCTGTTCCTGTATCTTTAATATAAAATTGAATAAAATAGTCTTTAGTGTTATTTAAAATTTTATATCCGATTTCAATAAAGCCTTCATCTGTAAACTTTAATGCATTCTCTATAAGATTATTAAGTATTTTAATAAGTTTTGTTTCATCGGTATAAATAATACTATCTTTATCTATTAATTCTTTTTTTAAGTATAATGAAATATTTTTTTCTTTTGCTTTATTATCAAAATTTGTAAAAACTTCAAGTAATAAGTTATTGATACACACTTTTTTATTTATAACATCAACTTGTTTTATATCTAATTTTGAAATTTCAATAATATCGTCGATAATTCGCAAAAGTTGACTGCCGCTTGTGCGTATCATTTTAATAAAAAGTTTTTTATTTTCATCAGAAACATCAGGAGAATCAAGTAATTCAGAAAATCCCAAGATACCATTCATGGGAGTTCTTATTTCATGAGATAAATTCTGTAAAAATTCAGTTTTTAATCTATCACTCTCTTCTGCTTTTTCTTTGGCTTGTTTTAATTCTTCATTTAAAACAGCATATTCTTTATTTTGTCTTAATAACTCAATTTCAACTTTTTTTCTGTCGGTAATATCTCTTACTACTGCATGCAGAATTTTTTTATTCGGTTTATTTAATATTGAGGTAAGAAGAACTTCTGCAGGAAAAATTTTCCCTTTAGCTGTTTGATGTAACCACTCAAATCTGTAAGTGCCTTTCTTAAAAGCAGTAGCTATCATCTCTTCGGCTTTATCAATCGATCGTTTGCCGTCAGCTTGTTTTGAAGGCGAAACCTGTGAAGGATGAAGATTTAATAATTCTTCTTTTGTATTGTATTCAAATAATTTAAGTGTTGCTTGATTGCAATCTATAAACAATTCGTTTTGAATAATCATTATTGCATCACCTGATTTTTCAAATAGCTCCTTAAAACGTTTCTCATTTTCGGTAGCATTTATCTTCTCTTGCAAAAGTTCATTATTAACTATTTTTAATTCTTCTGATTTCTCTTTCAATTCTTTAAAAGCAGCTTTAAGAGCTATTTCAGATATTTTTAATTCTCTGTTTTTAGATAAAATATCTTTTTGAGATTGTTTTCGTTGGGTTATATCTCTAAAAGCAGCAACTCTTATGTTATTCTTTCTTAAATAATCTATATTTTTTGCTTCTATCTCTAAAAAAAAGGTTGTCCCGTCTTTTCTTATGCCTTCTACCTCATAAGGTAATACATATTCTTTCTTTATATTTTCATTAACAATTTTATGATACTCTTTTTTTATTAATAATTCGGTAAGATTTCTACCTATAAGTTCATTTTTTTTATAACCGAACATATTTGCAAAAGCCAAGTTAACATCAATTGCTATTGTATCTTTATGAATAACAATACCTTCAAATGTTAAATCCCAAAAATATTTATACTTATTTATTGATGTAACATCCGAAAGCAACATATTATCTCCATTTATATCCGTTTTCTCTAATTCTTTAATACGTTTTTTTAATTGGTCATATTTTTTTTTTAGTTCACTGTATGTTAAATCGGATTTCATATTTTAAAATAAATTTCTTGAGGGATAATTTTTATTTTTGTTAAATTACTTAAAAAAGTGTAAAAAAACAATCATTATATTTATTATAAGAATAGTAATTTCTAAAATTATAGATTCATAATAGTTAAAATATACTCTTATTTTACATATCTTAAAATATAAATAAACATTAATCTATCACTTTCTAATTATACTTAATCGAATACTAAATAGCAAGCCTGTTAAAATAAAGTTTTTATACATTTGGATTGTTACAATATTATCATGAAATTGTTTTTAATACATAACTAACTAAAATTTATTATAATGAGAAAAATTAAATTATTTTACGGATTAACTTTTTTATTTATTATTTCATTATCCGGATGTAATATATTTGATGATGATACTACTACCATTGATGATGAAATAAAGTCAGAAATAACGGATAATATTACCGAAAGCGTTACATGGAAAGA
>CAYRJP010000137.1:2695-4365 GCA_964424425.1 uncultured Bacteroidales bacterium
GCAGGCGATTGGAAAAGTTTAAACTTTTACAAAGGTGCGGTAAATTGTGAATTTGAATATTGCGATTTTAAATACGGTGGAGCTTATGAATATCACGGTATGGTTTATATTGAAGATAAAGTGTCGTTTAAAAATTGTAGTTTCACAAACAGTAAATCTTACGGAATAAGACTTGACGAAACCGGTGAGTTTTCTGCTTTTACAAATAACAGTTTTTCAAATCATCAAACAGCTCCCGTATATATTTATCCTAATGCCGTTACAACAATGGGAACAAGTAACTCATTTGAGTCCGGTTCTATGATTGTAGTGTATGCAAGTGCCAATTTAGATAAAAGTGGTAATCATACTTGGCTTAATCAAGGTGTTCCTTACAGAATGTCGGGACAAATGAGAGTAGGAAGCACCAACGGAACTACATTGACAATAAATGCAGGAACAGTATTAGCATTTGAAAGCGGCTCGGGTATTGAAGTTGCTTACTGGGATGAAAACACAGGAAAACTTATTTGTAATGGTGAGATTGATAATATTGTTACTTTTACATCGGTATCTCCTTCACCTCAAAAAGGCGATTGGAAAGGTATTTATTTCGACAAGAATGTAGCCGGTTCAAAATTAGAACATTGTCTTATTGATTATGCCGGTTCAAATGAATATAACGGAGCTGTAAGTCTTGATGATTCGGGAAATAATACTATCACAATTTCAAATTCTACAATATCACACTCAGCATCATACGGCATTACTGTTGACAATAACTCTTCGGTTGATTACAGTACTGTTACCTTTATTGACAACGACGGTGAAGATTACCATGTAAGATAAAATTTATACTTATAACAATTTTAACAGACCTAACCGGTTTTAAATCAAAAATAAATACATTAAACCTGTTAGGTCTTTGTTTTTTATCATTAATCAAATAAACAAAAACCCATGAAAATCTTAAAAGTCAAAACATTATTACTATTTGTTACAGTAATTCTTTTTGCAAGTTGCAACAGTAAACTCGACAACTCGGTTAAAATACCCGCCGAATTGCAAAATAACAAAGAAGTTGTTGCTTATATTAAAGCAATGGAAAAAACATCGAATAAGTTAACAAACTTAACAAATTCTCTTATTAAAGAAACCGGAGGAAAAGATATTGATAATTCGGATGATTTAACGGCAATACAAATGTTAAAGTTAGGAAAGCTGGCTTTACAAATGAGTAGTGTAGCATCTAAAATGGAAGAGTATCAAGCTCAACGACCAAGTATTGATTCATTATTAACACCAAAGCAAATACTTTTACTGGATTCTGTATGTGGTATTATTGAAGCTAATTCAATGAAGGTTGATACAAGTCTTCTTAAATTCAGTAAAGAAGAAATGTCAGCTGTTCAAGAAAAAGAAATTACGGAGCAAAACGACAATAACTCAGGTGTAGTTGCTGAAGTTTCTGCTGATAATCAACATTCCCCAAAAGTAATGGAGGATAACAATGAAGAACCTCAAACACAAAAATCACAAGAGTTTTCTTGGTGGCATTTGTTGTTCCCGATAGGAGTATTAGCTTTAATGATATTTATGGGAATACAGGTTTTTAAAAAGATAAAAAGAGGTATTAAAGATGTCGGATATGCTATCGGCGAAGCAAAAGATAAAGTGCACGAAGCAAAAGA
>CAYRJP010000137.1:4465-6248 GCA_964424425.1 uncultured Bacteroidales bacterium
TAAAATATAAATAAAATTAAAAGATTATGAACACAACAACAATTGTAATTATTGCAGTAGCCGTACTTTTTGTAATTATCGTTATTTCAATGTATAACGGGTTGGTACGCAAACGTAATGAAGTTGACAATGCGTTTGGTGGTATGGACGTGCAATTGAAGAAACGTTACGACCTTATTCCTAACCTTGTGTCAACAGTAAAACAGTATGCTTCTCACGAAAAAGAGTTGCTGACAAAAGTAACCGAATTAAGAGCAAAAGCCACAAGCGGAAATTTAAGTCCTGATGAAAAGGTAGCTCTCGATAATCAAATTTCGGCAGGAATGAAAGGTATTATGGTAGCTGTTGAAAGTTACCCCGATCTTAAAGCAAACGAAAATTTTATGAATTTGCAAAGAACTCTTACTGAAGTTGAATCGCAAATATCGGCTGCAAGACGAACTTATAATGCCGTAATAACCGATTTTAACAATGCTATTCAATCTTTTCCGCAAAATATCATTGCCGGAATGATGCATCTTAAACGTAAAGAAGTTTTTGTAATTCCTGAAACAGAACGTCAAAATGTAAATGTAAAAGACTTATTTTAATTAAAAATATCTGAAATTTGAAGTCAAGGTTTCGCTTTATTAGTGTTTTTTATAGCGAAACCTTGACTTATTAAGCAACTTTCAGTAAAATAAACACTGCATACAAACATTTTTCAGTTTATACTTTTTACACAAAAAATAATATAATGAAGTCAGTTGAAGAGTTAAAAAAATTATATGAAACCGAGTTGAAACCTCAACTTTCGGAGTTGGAAAAAAAACGCAAAACCATTAAAAAATTTTCTTGGTGGGGTAGTTCTTTGGCTATTTTTGCATTTTTATTTATACGGCTCATTCCTAATCAAACGATATTGATTATTGTTTCGGTATTGGCAGTTATTGCTGTGTTTTATTTACTGATAAAAGCAGGAGCATTATATGTCGGATACCGTAAAGAATATAAAAAAGAGGTTGTCGAAAAAATTATTAAACTGATAAACCCCGATTTTCATTACAATCCCGACAAACACATTGATTGTCGTTACTTTATCGGCAGTAAACTGTTTTCGCATAAACCCGACAGATGTAGTGGTGATGATTTTATTTCGGGAACAATAGAAAAAACAGATTTTGAATTTTCAGAACTGCATACCGAATATAAAACAACTTCTACTTCCGACGGAAAAACCGAAACAACTTGGCATGATATTTTTTCAGGGTTATTTTTTCATGCCGATTTCAATAAACATATTGAAGGAACAACTTTTGTATTGCCCGATGTTGCAGAAAAGCTGCTGGGTAAATTTGGACAAAAGTTCCAAAAAGCCAGTAGTAGAGGACAATTGGTAAAATTGGAGAATCCCGAATTTGAGAAAAAATTTGTAGTGTATAGTACCGGACAACAAGAAGCTCGGTATATACTTACCCCCGTTATGATGGAGGCAATGGTTAATTTACAAAACAGATATAACCGCAAAATGCATTTTTCATTTACCGGCGAGCGTGTTTATTGTGCCATTAGTTTTAAAAAAAATCTATTTGAGCCACGCATCAGAAAAACTCTTATAAACTTCAACGATATTGAAGAGATGTATCATCTATTTGGTCTTATTGAGATTATTATTACAGAGATGAACTTGAATACCCGTATATGGACTAAGCAATAAAAAACAAAAGCCACTTTCGAAAATCGAATAGTGGCTTTTTATTTTTCCGAGCTGAATAAAAAATATTTTAAAAATTATATTTAAGTC
>CAYRJP010000138.1:0-6241 GCA_964424425.1 uncultured Bacteroidales bacterium
GTTTTTATTTCAGTATATTTACCAAGTGTATCGTTCATGTTTAAATAAAAAGGCAGAAACAGTGCTATTTTATATGCAACTTCTGTATTTATTTGTTTATCAATACAATCAGGAATAATTAAAGAATCTTTCCAAGTTACATAATCATCGTTATGTGGTTCAGTTGTAACTTCGTTAACTGATTCTTTTTTTGCAAAAATAGCATCCGAAATATTGTTTTTAGGAACTTTTATAAGTTCACCTATTTGTAAACTTCTGTTTTTAAGATCAGGATTAAGTTTATAAAGATGCTTGGGCTTTATTCCGTAAAGTTGTGTAATGCCGAATATTGTCTCTTGTTTTTTTACTTTATGATAGTAGTAATCAGTATTTTGTATATTTTGTTGTTCAACTGAAACCGGAATTTTAAGTTCTTGATCAATTTGTAACGGACGCTCATTTAATTCCGGATTTAACTCTTTAATTTTATCTTGTGTAGTATTAAATTTAGCTGCAATTCCGTATAGTGTCTCCTTCTTTTTTACTTTATAAATAAAATAGTTATTTGTTCTTTCAGGTTGTTGCTCAGTAATAACACTATCAGGCTGACTATTGGCAACTTTGGTATAAGGTAAAGGTATTTTAAGCACTTCGCCAATGGTAATTCCCAACTTTGCATTAGGATTATATTTATAAAGTTCATCTATTGAAATATTGTATTTTACCGAAAGGTTATAAGCAGTATCGCCTTTTTTAACTTGGTGATATACAAACTTTTTCTTGTTCTCTTTTTGTTTGTTTATTCGAATTTTAAGATACTGATTTATTTTAATGGTATCGCTAATATGCAAATTGTCTTTTTTAATGGTATCAACAGGCACATTGTAGGCACGGCTGATAGCCGAAAGTGTTTCGCCTTTACGCACTATATGAATATAATATGGTTTCCCGTTAAGGCTAACCTTATTGTTCGACATTCTTACGGTAGTCTGTTGTGCCGAAACCTGCATTGCCGATAAAAATATCAATACTATAATAGTTTTGATAATACCCTTAATATGATTAAAGTTCATAATATCTTTTACTGTTTTTTACAAAGATGCACAAAAGTAAAAAGAAAATATAATAATACCTTAAATACTGTAATTTCTTTTTAGATATAATGAGTTGAAAGTTGAAAGTTTCACTGGAGGCAGAGCCGGTCGAAGCCGAATTAGCAACGGAGGACTGTGCTAATTTGCAAAAGTCACTTCGACAGGCTCTGTGACCGTTACTTTGTGGCAATAAATTTGTGCTAATTAGTGTAATTTGTGGTTTAAAACTTTGCGTCTTAGTGTCTTTGCGGTAAAAATATTCAATGGTGTAATGATACAATGATACAATGGTTCAATGATACAATGGTTCAATGATTCAATGATGTAATGATTTAATGCCAAAATGCGATAATGCAGAAATGTGTTGAAAGTTCCGCCGGAGCCTGAGCGGAGTCGAAGGCGAATTTGCAACAAAGGACAGTGCTAATTTGCAAAAGTCACTTCGACAAGCTCAGTGACCAATTGCATGGAGGCTGAGCTGGTCGAAGCCGAATTAGCAACGAAGTTGAAAGTTAAAAGTAAGTGTCTAATAGTCTAATGTCTAACATCTAGCAATCTATTCAGTGTAATTTATGGATAAAAACTTTGTGAAACTTTGTGTTCTCTGTGGTAAGATAATGAATTGAAAGTTTATAAAGTTGAAAGTAAGTGTCTAATGTCTAACATCTAGCAATCTATTCAGTGAAATTTGTGGTTTAAATCTTTGTGAAACTTTGTGTTCTCTGTGGTAAAAACTTAATTTTCTAACAGCTTAATTTTCTTAATTAATGTTTCAAAAAAATATTAAGTGCAGTAAGTTACATATTTTAATATACTATAACACCCAACTTCTCCAATTCACTGACCAATTGATTTTTATCTATTTTTTTATACTCCAATTTAACAAGTTCACCTTTGGGTTCAATTATTTTAGATGCAAAATACGGCTGGTTATCAACTATTTTTACACCAATTGCTAATATCTTTTTATTCTCAGACTTTTTAATCAGTTTTTTTATTTCATCTTTTTCGTTGAACTTACCGATAGCATCTTTACTTGCGGGATTTTCCGTTTTAAATACTACATAAACACTTTCATAAGTATCTTCAATTGTAAATTTAACAACATTACGCTCCATATATTTAAACGAATTATTACAGTTATACCATCCGGCACTATTTGCAATATCTGTAAATTTTGAGATAAATACATTCAATTCATTAAGCGATTTATCCGACTTTATACTTTTGTTTAACTCCACATCCAATACTATTAAATTATCGTTATTAACAAGTAAATTATCTGACGGAGTAAAATTAACAGTAGTTCTTATCCTTACGGGAACAGGCAGCCCGTCAATTTTTCCTGCTTTCCACCCTGATGTTCCATCTATTGCTGTTATTGCTTCATAATTTAAAGAAGGATATTCACCTTTTATTACTTTCACATTTTTTACTATTCCATCAATATCAACAACAAAACTAAGTGCTACACTTCCGTAAATGCCTTTTTGTTTGGCAATTAGCGGATATTTCAACCTTGATTTAATAAACGAATCAAAATCATTATAATTTTTGTTGGTAAATTCAGGCATCTCTGAAACCATACTGTAAATATGTATTTCTGAGTTATCGTTTTTATTAAACTCTTTTGCTCCGAAAGATTTTAAAGCAAAACTTATTAAAACAGCAAGAATAATGGTTGAATAATTTTTCATAACTATTTGTTTTTTTTTTGTTAAACATAAGATATGAAAAACCGAAAATTCCATAATTTATTTTAGTCTTTTACAAAAAGATGCATCGAACAACGGCAAGGAATACTTTTGCAAACAGAGCAGCGATAATTGTGTTTTAAACTGTCGTTATGCCAATAATGTGGGTATTCTTTAACTTTTTTAAAACCAAGGTTCAGCAATTTTTTATAAAAACCTGCCGATGTTGTTTCAACCCAAAACGGATAATAAATCGGTATTGCTTTAA
Organism: uncultured Bacteroidales bacterium; assembly: GCA_964424425.1. Lineage (GTDB taxonomy): Bacteria > Bacteroidota > Bacteroidia > Bacteroidales > SZUA-534 > GH45. Next base: position 3,036 of record CAYRJP010000138.1, read on the forward strand.
ATCGAGTTTCAATGGTAGTTAAAATATCGGTTAACAATGCTGTTCCAAGTCCTTTTCGTTGATATTCGGGCAATACGGCAAGTGTTTGTATTACAGTAACTTTATTGTTGCTATTGAAAGTAATAAATTCAGGAAAATATTTATCTTTTTGTGAAAATTTAAGCACAAAACAAAATCCTGCAACGGTATTATCGGTAATAATAACTTTAAAAATACCTTGTTGTTGTAAAGTTTCTTTTATTTTAAATACCGTTAAAAAATCATTTCCGAAGCATTTGTCCGAAATGTTTTTAACAGCTGTAATATGTTTATTATCAATATTTTCTATTGTGAATTTAAGCATAGTTTATTTTTTTATAAAAATAATAATTTAACCCGAAAAATGCAGATTTATAATATTTTATCAATTATGATTAAGTTGTTTGTCTAAAAAAAATAATATTAAACCCGACTTATGCAGTAGGAGTTGTGAAATAACGAACTTACGGCATTTAGTAAGGGTTAACCCCGATTTAGAAATACACCATTTTGGTTATTGTCCAAAATAGATGTAGTTCTTTATCGCTATACAATAGAAAACTATTTTTGTTTTCTATTGCATAGTTTGGATTAAATAAACCTCTTACTTAATCCCTTAACTTCTTAATAGTTAATTATTACGCCGTGACCGTCAATTATAAAAAATCCCTGCACCCGAAGGCACAGGGAATGAAAACTATTAACAGTAGTAACAGCAATTCTTTTTTAATATTTCTAACTCAAAACTATTTATTTTTTAAGAACTGATTTTTACTTGTAAACAGCACATTTTTAATATTATTTGATGTAAAAGCATTTCCTCTGTTTATTGATGAAGTAAATACATATTTTCCTTCGCTTGCGGTTTTATATCCTTCAACAACAATAGGCTGCATATTATCACCTTCTATGCGAATCGATATTTCAGGTTGTTTTGTATTAATACCGGTAGTATCGTCGTAATTATTATCGGTAAGCATTTGTATCTTTGAAAAATATTTATCCACAGCATTCGAATCGGCAACTACGCCGTTTACCATCCATTTGTTATTTTGTTTAACCAATGTAAACGAACTGTCGGCAGGATAATTAAACACTATCTTATTCCATTTCTCCGATTTGCCCACAATAATAGCATTTTCACGGAAAGCATTTTCTGTTCTGTTAAACAGCATTGCAGCATAACCGTCAACGGCATAAATATTTTTATCGTCGCTTATCTTGATATACGAAGTCATCTGAACATTTTGTCGCATATACGGATTCGCACCTTGGGGTTGCGAATATGAGAATTTACCGACAATAAAATCGGCAAGTTTTTTATTTCCTTTTTTCAAAATTATTCGTGTGCCTGCCGAATCGGTTACCTCATAATCTTTCCACTTGTTTTTTGATGTAGCGGCAACACTTTTTGTTTTCATAGCTGCCACTTGCGACAGCAAATCATCTATTGTGCCGTCGTCGGCTTGAACGGTTTTACCCGCAGTTGTTTTCATCATCCAAACAGAACCGGTTTTGCTTATGACTATTTCCTTATCGCTGTTTTTAGGTGAAATTACAATATTATCAACCTTTGAAGTGTCAACTTTTACCACATAAGCCTTAAATGAACGCTCTCCTTGTTTCTTATCTTTAATGGTAATTATTGCCCATATAACCAACAGAGCCGCAATAATTATCCCTATTTTCTTAAAATCATTCTTTTTAGACATAACCTTCCTCCATTCTTTTGTATCGTAAATTACGTTGTTGCTGATTTCTGATAAATCCTATAATTATTATTAAAATAATGGGTAACAGCATATTAAGCCATTTTAAGAAAGTTTTTTTACCGTCGTCAACATCTTTAATCGGACGCGAAGTAACACCTTTTGTTCTAAGTTCAATAAGTCCGGTATCATCGCTAAGATAATCAATAGAGTTTACCATAAGGTTGATATTGTCTTTGTTTTGCTGGCGTGCCTGCTGTCCTTTGCCGTTTATTGCAAAATCGCCATCGGCAATTACCACCATTTTAGCATTTTGGATACCTCCGATATTTCCTTCAATAAGTGCACCCAGCGGAAGATTTGCCAACGGAAAATCGGTTTTTGTCCAATTTTTATTAATATTAAAATAAGTGGGCGACGACAATGTTCCTGCCTTATCGGAAGTGGTGAGCAACGGTGTAAACACTGCGGTAGAATCTCCTGTATAAGTTACTGTGCTGACAAATTGTGTTACAACCTGCTCTAAACCTTTGGTAATAGCATTGTCGGCAAAGTTTGTAACAATAGGAATATACGGAAACTGAATTTGCGATGTAAACGAAAAGAACCCTTGACGCTGCTGAACGCTTACAGTAGCACAGTTGGCGTCAATAACAAAATTATTTTCCACAACCAGATTCTTTTTAGCCAACCAGCTTTCGAGTCCTGTATTTATTGTTGTTCCGCGTTGTTCTTGCAACTTTCCGTCAACACGGTTTATAGCCACATAAACACGTCCTCCTTTTGCCATAAAATCATCAATCACAGCAAATTCTTCATCCGAAATGCTATCGATAGGAGCAATAATGGCAAGTGTTTTTACATCTGCCAACGATTTTGGGTCGTCTTTAAGATTTATAGCCTTCGGTGTGTATAAAATTCTTATTTCAGTCATTGCCTGACGCATCTCCGGCAGTGTTGGTTCGCCGTGTCCTTGTAAAAATCCGATAACGGGCTTTTGCTCTACGGTAAGTTTTTTAATGCTTGACGACAAAGCGTATTCCATAGCCGTTCCGGGCTGCATAAACGGAATAATCTCTGTTTTTTCGCCTTTTGTAATTACTGCTCCCAGATATGCTTTTTGCTGTTTTACCTGATCTTTTTCTCTTACGTTTATCAACACAGGCTGAATACCCTTGCTCATTGCCTCTTTCTCCTTTTCATCGTCGGCATTAGGGTTGATAAACTGATACATTATTTTATTTTTAGATACATTGCGATATTCAGTCAATAACTCTTTAAAATCGCGACGTGTTTTTGCAATATCAGGGGGTAAATCTTCGCTGAAATAAGCGGTAATGGTTACCGGTTCATCAAGATTTTTAATTATATCTTTGGTGGCATCACTCAATGTATATCGGTTGTCTTCGGTTAAGTCCAACCTCACAAAGAGTTTGTCTGATATTATATTGACAATAACTATCGCTGCCAATACAAACA
>CAYRJP010000139.1:0-6210 GCA_964424425.1 uncultured Bacteroidales bacterium
TGTTATGAGATTTGGTATAGAACAAGGATTACCAAATGAATTTATTTACCAAATATTGGAAAAAGGTAATTATATATGGATTACATGCAACAAAGGATTAACTAAAATAAATAAACATACATTTGAAATCACAACCTTTAATGTTTTTGACGGCTTACAAGACAATGAATTCAATTCCGCAGCTTTAAAACACAGCAACGGCATGCTTTATTTCGGCGGTATTAACGGAATTACAGCCTTTTATCCTGACAGTATAGTTATAAATTATGAATACAATAAACTTAAATTTACAAAATTAAGCATTAACGGCAAGCAAATATACCCCAATGAAAAATACAATAACCAAATAATAATTAATGAATCTGTTGTAACTACAAATACAATAAACCTAAATTATAAACAAAAACTGTTTACAATAGAATTTTCAGCTTTAGAATACATACAACCCAAAAAAATAAAATACAGATATAAATTATTACCGGCATCAAAAGATTGGATTGAATTAAACAATAAAAGTTCTATAACATTTACCGATTTACCACCGGGAAAATACACTTTAAAAATTCAAAGCACAAATTCAAAACAAAAATGGCTGAACAATACTATAAGTGTAAAAATTAATATTATCCCCCCTTTTTATAAAGAAATATGGTTTTACATTCTTATTGCTGTTATTTTTAGTTTTTTTATTGTTTTATATATAAAAATAAGAATAAACAGAATACGTAAAGTAAAAGAAAAACTCGAACAAATAGTTACCGAAAGAACCGATGAGATAAAATCACAAAAAGAAGAATTAGAAGTCCAACGCGACAGAATAGCAGAACAAAAAACAACACTCGAAAAATTTGCCGAAAATTTAGAAAAACAAGTAAAAGAAAGAACAGCAGAATTACTTATAGCTAAAGAAAAAGCCGAAGAATCCGACAAATTAAAATCTGCTTTTTTATCAAATATGAGTCACGAAATACGGACCCCCATGAATGCCATTATAGGTTTTTCCGATTTACTGACAAATATCGACTTAACCGAAGAAGAAAAAAAAGAATATGTGAAAATTATTCACCAAAACAGCGAAACTCTGCTTAATCTACTCAACGACATTCTTGATATATCAATTATTGAATCGGGGAAGATAAAAATAAATATTCGTGAAATAAACATTAACAATTTACTCAAAGATGTATTTAACTCTTTCTCTCACAGTTTTTTACTGCACGACAAGCCCGATTTAAAATTAAAATTTAAACCTTGTGAAAAAAACAATCTGTTTTTAAAAGCCGATGAATTAAGATTAAAACAAATATTAAATAATCTCATTAGTAATGCCATAAAATATACTAATAAAGGAGAAGTATCAATATCTGTTGAACAAGACATCGACAGGGTTATATTTAAAATTAAAGATACAGGTATAGGTATCGAACAAAAAAATATTAATAAAATATTTGAACGTTTTCGCAAAATTGACGACAACGACACTAATCCATACAGGGGCGGAGGATTAGGACTTGCTATTTCAAGAAATCTTACCGAACTTATGAGCGGAAAAATATGGGCAAAATCCGAAGTAGGTAAAGGCTCCGCTTTTTTTGTCAGTTTTTCGGGTGTTTACGAAAAATAATTGATAATGCTTTCAATATTAATTGTTGACAATAACGACTCATTTACATACAATTTGGTTGAACTGTTGCGACAAACAAAATTGTGCAATATTACCGTTTGCTTACTCGAAAATATTCATAAAACAAATATTTCTGCTTTCGCCGGAATAATACTGTCTCCCGGACCGGGATTACCCGAAGAAAAACAAGGATTATTCGATTTTATTGATTCCATAGTTGACAACAAACCTATTCTAGGCGTTTGTCTCGGTCATCAAGCCATTGTTAATTATTTCGGAGGTAAAATTTATAAACTCAATAAAATTATTCACGGCGAATCTTCGGTAATAACAATTAATACAAACCATAAAATATACAACAACCTGCCAAAAAAAATTGAAGTAGGCAGATACCACTCTTGGGTTGCCGACAACAACTCGCTTCCCGAATGTTTTGAAATAGGTGCAAAAACCGATGATAATTTGATAATGAGCCTTAAACATAAACACAAAAATATCTATTCGGTGCAATATCATCCCGAATCTATTTTAACACCACAAGGCAATGTTATTCTATTAAATTGGTTAAATTTGATAAATAATAATTAATTTTTTTTACACAAAATCATTATCATGCTTAACAATAAATTTAATTTAGGATTTTATCCTACATCTGTTCATAAATTAAATAATCTTTCGAAACTTTATTCTGATTATAGCATTTACATAAAACGCGATGACAATACGGGACTTGCTTCGGGCGGCAATAAAACCCGTAAACTCGAATATCTTATCCAACAAGCTATCGGCAAAGGTTTTGATACTGTGATAACAGCCGGAGCACAACAATCGAATCATTGCAGACAAACAGCAGCCGCTTGTGCCACGGCAGGCTTAAAATGCCACCTACTTTTAGGCGGCGACAATCCCGACAACTACAACGGCAATCTGCTTTTGTCGTCGTTATTGGGAGCAACAATTCACTTTGCGGGACAAAACCGTAAAGGCGAAGATATTGAACTACTGAAAAATAAACTGAACAAACAAAACAATAAATGCTATATTATTCCTTACGGCGGCTCAAATATTACGGGTGCATTGGGTTATGTTAATGCCGTAAAAGAACTAAAACAACAACTTACCAAAATGCATCTTAATGTTGATTATATATTTTTTGCGTCAAGCTCAGGCGGAACACAAGCAGGCATTACACTGGGACTGGAAATGTTTAATCTGAAAACCAAACTTATTCCCATACAAATAGATAAAGACGAAACTTACGGCAAAACGTTGGAGCAAACAGTATTAAACTTAGTTAACGAAGGTGTTGCTTTATTTAAAATGAAAAAAGAATTTCAAATAAACGATATTTATGTAAATAAAGATTACAACAAAGCCGACTACGGAGTTTTAACCGAAAATGAAAAATTTGCAATCGACACTCTTGCCGAAACAGAAGGAATACTTCTCGACCCCGTTTACACGGGACGGGCTTTTTACGGCATGCTGCACATACTCAAAAACAAAAAAATAAAACAAAATTCAAATATACTTTTTTGGCATACCGGCGGATTACCCGCTTTGTTTGACTATGCCGAAAAATTAATATAAAAAATAACATCTTTTTTTACCGATAAAATATTAATTTCGCATTCCAAACTTTAAATTAAATATAATTATGATACAAAGAATTCAAACTGTTTATTTGTTGTTGGCAACACTGTTTATGTTTTTATTTTACATTTTTCCTGTTTCGATTTTTATTACCGATTTATTTACTTACGAATTTCACAATTGCCATATTACACACCCCGAAAACATTGAAGTTCCCGTAACATTAATTCCTTTAGCGGCTATTCCCTTGTTAAGCGGATTAATCAGCTTTGTTACAATATTTTTATTTAAAAATCGTAAACTGCAAATAAAATTAGGCAAAATTAATATGTTGGTAATCCTGTCTGTATTGGGACTTACCGTATATTATTTTATTAAAATAAGCAATCTGCTGGGCGGCGAAGTTAAATACGGAATAGCAGGAATTTTCCCCGTATTGGCTTTTATAATGATTATTTTAGCCAACAAAGCAATAAAAAAAGACGAAGAGCTTGTAAGAGCAGCCGACAGAATCAGATAATAATCAATAATTAAAATAATTACAAAACTTGTTGTAACCAAATATCAAAAAAATATACCCTTATGAAATATCTGTTTTTTTTAATAGCAATAGTATCAATTTCAGCATGTTCGCTTGAAGCATCAAAAGAGTTATCCGAAATTAAGCAAATGTTTGTAAAACTCGATTCGGTAAAAAACATATACACATCTATCGACTGGAAATATTACAAAGAACTTAACGACAAAATGAATGAAAACATGAAATTTATTTCCGACAATATTGATGCTGTTACCGCAGCCGATAAAGATTTTCTTAAATATGTAGGTCCCTACTCTTCGGCAAATAAAATTTTAAACAGAGCATTCAAAAAAAAGACTAAAAAAATCAATTTTGAGATTGATTTTTCTTCCATACAATTAAAAAACCTAAGCCACGACATAAAAAAACAACTTATAACCAATACCGATTCGCTGTCGTTTTATATACATCAAGAAGAAGAAGCATTAAATAAACTTTTGGATAATGTAATTGACATAAGCAATTCGCTCGAAACACAAAAAAGAGCTTATGAAAAAACTCACTCTAAGGTTGACTCGCTGATAGCAATTATTAAACAAAACTGATTTTGACAAAATATTTTTTCATATCATTGTTGATGTTTTTGCTGTTTCAAGAAACAACAAAAGCTCAAAAAATTGATGTCAGAACCGACAATCAAATAGCATTACAATACTATCGCGACGGTAAACTCGAAAAAGCTGCCGAAGTATATAAACGATTGTATAATTACAGCCGTTCAGGTAGTTATTACCGATATTTAATAAACTGTTACATAAGCCTGAAACAATACGACGATGCGGAAAATCTGGCAAAAACTCATTTTAAATACAACAAAAACGACCTTACCATTTTAGTTGACCTTGGATATGTTTACTCTCTTGAAGGCAACGAAAACAAAGCAAAATCAACATATCAATCGGCAATAAAAAAAATAAAACCTGACAGACATCAAATAATACAACTTGCCAATGCTTTTTTGGTAAAACACCAATACGAATTTGCCGAACAAACATACCTTGAAGGTGAAAAAGCATTAAAAGGAACCTACGGCTTTCAAATTGAGAAAGGTCAGTTGTATTATTACATGCGAAGTTACGACAAAATGATATCGGAATACCTTGATGTTTTGGCTATCAGCAACAGATACCTGCAAACCATTCAAAACAGATTGCAATATGCCGTTTACAACGATATCGACGCAAGTCTGAAACAAAAACTAAAAGACCAATTACTACAACGCATAAGCAAAAATCCCGATATTACCGTTTACAACGAACTGCTTATTTGGCTTTATATTCAAGATAATGATTTTGAAAATGCATTTATTCAAGCCCGTGCTCTCGATATGAGATTTAACGAAAATGGCAAACGTATAATTGCTCTTGCCCGTGTAGCCACCGAAAACAACGACTTTAACGTTGCCGTTAATGCTTACCAATACGTTATCGAAAAAGGAAATCATCTTGAATATTATTACGCTGCACGCAACGAAATGCTCGAAGTTATGTATAAACGGATAGTTATCGGAATAGACAATACCTACGAAGACTATCTGCAAATGGAAAAAGCATTTATAAACGCATTGCAAGAAATGGGCGTTAACATCAACACTATTGATTTGGTTGCTAATTTAGCTCATTTACAGGCTTTTTATCTTGACAAAACAGGTAATGCAATATTTTTACTTGAAGATGCAATAACGGTTCGCGGACTTAGCTACAAACAAAAAGGCAAACTCGAACTCGAACTTGCCGATATTTATCTCATAACAGGCGAAGTATGGGATGCTACACTGGCTTACGCCAAAGTTGAAGAAAAAAACAAAAACAACCCGATAGGCTCCGATGCAAAATTCCGAAAAGCACGACTTGCCTACTATATCGGCAACTTTGAATGGGCACAAGCTCAACTTGACGTGTTAAAAGCAAGCACTTCGAAACTTATTGCCAACGATGCCGCTCAACTTGCATTTTTTATTTACGAAAATACAGGCTGGGACTCGGTAGAAACAGCTATGCAGATGTATGCACGTGCCGACTTTTTATTTTATCGTTCAAAAGATTCTCTTGCAATTTTAACTATCGACAGTTTGATAAACCAATTTCCCGACCACGAAGTTATTGACGAAGCATATTTTTTAAAGGGAAATATTTACAGACACTCTCACAAGTTTGACAAAGCAATTGAAAATTATCAAATTATTATTGATAATTATTACAACGATGTGTTAGCCGATAATGCACTTTTTGCCGTTGCCGATATTTATCAAAATGCTTTAAACAATAATGAAAAGGCTATGGAATTATACAAAAAATTGATGCTCGATTTTCCCGATAGCATCTATAAACTGGAATCACGCCTGAGATATCGTGAATTACGCGGCGATAAGGTAATAAATTAACATTCTTAACGATATAATGAGTTGAAAGTT
>CAYRJP010000140.1:0-6210 GCA_964424425.1 uncultured Bacteroidales bacterium
TAATAATGTAAAATACAGTGTTGTGCATTTTGTTTTAGTTTTTATGTTAGTTATTAATTAAAGTAAGTTATTTCGACAAACTCTCCGAATATTTTTAAAATAAACTAATGACCGCATTTAGTGCAAGCAGAACATTAAAATCGAACTTTATTCAAACTCTATTTAACACCAAATTGTTTATCCAATACCGTTGATTCTTTAATTCTTGTTTTAATAATTTTTAAATATTGTTGCGATAAATAGTTATCGTATTTAGCAACAGCTTTTTCAAGCCATTGTTCTGCAATGTCAAGTTTTCCTTCAACTTCGCAAGCCAGTGCCATATTATGACAAGCAGCTCCCGCAAGTTTAGTGTTTTCGTTTTTGGTAAGCGGATTCCATAATTCAGCGGCATCAAGCCATTGGTCTCTGTAAGCATAAATTGCAGCTTGTTTCATATTGTTGTTTGGTGAAATAAAAAATTCACGTTCAACAGGTTGCCAATAAGGTGCAATACGGTCGGCTACATTCATTGCCACAACCGAAGCTAATTCTTTTGCTACGTATAAATTTGCTTCGTCGCGAGTGATTACATTGTAATAATCGTCTTTTGAGTGAAATTCATCAAAATACAGAGTATCTCTGAAAACTCTCTTTTCCATAATTTTTTTAGTGGAGGGAATATATATTCGCCACATTGAGTTTACCGTAAACACCATTTTTTTTGTTACCACTAAGCCGTAATAGTCATCGGAATAACTAAATTCTCTAATAGAATTGTTAATACCGAATGCTTCCAACGAAAGTAAAATATCAGCATTATTTTGATTGCATAATGCAGTAATATCGTCCCATTCTATTTGTAAAAAAAGGTCGTCGGGATTTCTGAAATAAATATCAGGCAGTAAAACACAAGTATCAAAACGAGGCGATTCGTTGATAATATCGGTTGTTATTGCTGATATTAATTGTGTTGTGGTTGTGTCTAATTTAAACAGTGCTTTTTGCACATCGTTAGTAAACTTGCTCGACGGTTTTGTTAAACTGTTGTTTATAACAAGAACTGTTCTTGCATTGTTGGGAATGGTAATTTTTGCGGGTTTAATAACTTCAATTTGAACGGTTCCGATAGTCATACAACCCGAAAATAAAAATATTGTCAGAATAAAAAATAAATTATGAAACCGTTTTCTGTTCATCTTTTTTTGTTTTAAATTTAGATTCTAGACTGTTAGAAGCTATATGCTAGATTGCTAGAAACTATATGCTTACTTTCAACTTTTAACTTTATAAACTTTTAACTCATTATTGCATTCGCTACGCTCATTTTTTTGAACCATATAAGAAATTTAAGAACATTTAAGTTATGCTTCGCTTTGCTCAGCTATTTTGAAACATTAAGAAATTTAAAAATTAAGGTTCTCACCGCTAAGTCGCAAAGATTTCAACTACAAATTACACTGATTTTTACTTTCTTTTTTCTTCACCCCTGAGAGTCCCCTCAAGGGGACACTTCCTCCGATTTAGCATTATCGCATAATTATCATTTGACAACTTTCAATTTATTCTCTTAGCCACAAATTACACTAATTAGCACTAATTTTTTTCTTCTTTGTCGCTAATCCGGCTTCGACAAGCTCAGCCTCCATGCCTATTTCTGCTTTGTAGCATTATCGCATTAAATCATTGAACCATTGAACCATTGAACCATTGAACCATTGTATCATTGTATCATTGTATCATTGTATCATCCCCCAATATTTTCTAAAAAACCATTCTATTGTTAACAGTAAAATAAAAATTGTAAAAAGCCATTTTAAATCTATCAACTTCTTTAATGTTTTTTGAGTGTATATAACAGGTTTTATGTTAACATTGTTTTCTATTTCCGTTAGTAATTTATCCAAATCGGATTTGTCGAACATTTTACCGTTTGATTGTAACGACAGTTTATATAATAAATTGTAATCGGCAACCAAGTCGGATTGTTCGAGCATACTCTCTTTTATAATAAAACTACCGCTTTTTTTGTATTTTTTGTTTCCCACAGCAGTTGAGGCAGTAAATCGGTATTTGCCTTTTTTTAGATTTCCTATATTTGCAATGTATTGATTGTCTGAACTTTCAAAAATATAAGGATAACTGTTGCCGTTTTTGTCGGTTATTTTTAATTTAATTTCGGCATTAGTTACAAATTCGTTTGAAGCATTAAACAGTTGTGCTTTAAATGCAATATTGTCGTTTTCGTTTGATATTGTCGGAAATTCAATAACAAAAGGCGACTTTCGTTTTGTAAGCGACAAGTATTGAATGGTTTTGGTAATCAGCTCATTTGTTAGCGAATGGTCTCTGAATTTTTTGTATTCGTAAAGTCGCCATCTCCATATTCCTTCGCCAACAATAAAACCTATTTTGGTGTTACCTGCATCAACAAAAGCCCACAGAGGTTTTTGTGTTTTTATGCTACCAATTTGTTGATACATAATAACATTATTTGCAGGTAGAGTTTTGTATTCGCCGAAAGGCACAAAAAGAGGTGGCATACTTTGCAAAGCATCGGCATCAATGGTAGTGTTAAATAGTGTAAAACTACTGTTCAGCACAGGTAAAACTTCGTCGAGAAGATTATTTTTTCGGTTTATCTTTAAAAACAGATTCAAGTTGTTGATTGCTTGCACTGAGGTTTCTTTACCGAAAATAAACAACAGCGGAATTTCTTTTTTTATTAATTCGGGTAATATTTTTTGCAAACTGTGCTTGTTTGACGGTAGTTGATGTAAAATAACAAGTGCGTAATCTTGAACTTTGCCTGTAAATTTATCGGGTGATAAAATCTCTATTTCAAATGCGGGATTTTTATCAATAATACGTTTAAATACAGCAATATCAGGGTGATAGCCGTTTTGAAGAAGTAATATTTTGCGTTTGTTCTCTTCTACATTTATATAAATATTTTTAGTATTGTTAAAGGTATTAATTTCCTTATAATCAACTGATAATTTAACAGAATATTCAAAAACTCCCGAACTGTCGGCTTTTATGTAAAATGGTATTTTGTCGAAAAAGTTGTTGCCTTCAACAGTTATTTTTTTTGATTTCAACAGTTTGTCGCCTTTCGATAATTCAACAGTAACATTTTTACCGTTTAGCATTGTTGCGGCAACATTTATCACAACAGGAAAATTTGAGCCTTTGTATGCCGTTTTGTTAAAATTTACTTTTAATATTTTAGCATCGGCTTTTGGCACGGTATCTCCGAAAGGGATAGTATAAACGGGAAAAGACAGATGTTGCGATGCATAAACGGGATTTGTGCCTTTATTATAAAGTCCGTCGCTTACGATAATTACCGCACCGGTATTTATATTAAAAAATTCAGTATTGAATTTATTGAAAAATTCTTCAAAGTCGGTGGTTTTATCATTAAAAGTAAAGTCGAGATTGTTTTTTACGGTGTCGCCGAATTGCACGGTTTTTACTTCGTATTTTTCGGATAGTTTTTTAATAATTTGTTGCACCTTTTGCGGAAATGTGTTTTGCAAAAATGCAGAATCTTTCGACAATATCATTGATTTTGAATTGTCTTGGGCAAAAATAATAACAGGCTTGCGAACTTGCGACGAGTTTATTTTTATCATTGGACTCAACAGTAGAAATCCTAAAAAAATAAAAGTTAAAAAACGCAAAGCCGATAAAAATACCGATTGATATTTTGATGCTCCCGTCGTGAGTTTTTTGTAATAGATAAAGTATGTTAATGCACCTGCAAGTGTTAATATCAGTAGTATCCAATATGCCGAATGAGTTGTAACTATATTCACAAGTTTTGTTTTTTTAATTAACAGTCCCGAAGTTAGGATTAAGACTTGTAATAATAGAATTATTTTAATACAAATTAAAATTTATTTTAAAAAAAACTCATCGTAAAAATTAAACTTTACGATGAGTGTAATTTCTAAAAAGTTAAGATTTCGCTATATCTGCAAAATTACATAAAATTAAGATAGTGATGTTCAGTGAATTAACAAAGCGAAACCTTGACTCTATTTCTGATTTATATTTATTATTATATTTCGTAATTTATATACAAACATTAAGTAAGCATAGCACCGCAAACATTAATAACCTGTCCGCTAACGTATGACGACATTTCCGAACCTAAAAATACTGTAACATCGGCAACTTCTTCGGGTTGTCCGCCACGTTTCAAAGGAATATCTTTAAGCCAACCTTCTTTTTCGGCTTCGGGCAGTTGAGCTGTCATTTCGGTTTCGATAAATCCGGGAGCTATGGCATTGCAACGGATATTGCGAGAACCCAATTCGCGAGCTATTGACTTTGTAAATCCGATAATTCCCGCTTTTGAAGCAGAGTAGTTTGCTTGTCCTGCATTTCCGCGAACACCTACCACTGAGCTCATATTAATAATTGACCCGAAACGTTGTTTAAGCATATATTTTTGAACGGCTTTTGTTAAGTTAAATACCGATTTAAGATTTACTTTCAAAACTAAATCCCATTGGTCTTCAGTCATTCTCATAAGTAATCCGTCGCGTGTAATACCGGCATTGTTAACCAAAATATCAACTTTTCCGAAATCTTTTACCACTTGGTCAACAAATTCTTGTGAAGCAGCAAAATCGCTTGCATCCGATGCATAAGCCTTTGCTTTTACTCCGTAAGATTTCAACTCTTTTTCAACGGCTTTGGCATTATCGTCAATTGTTAAGTCAGAAAATGCAACATCAGCACCGTGTTGTGCATATTTAATGGCAATTTTTTTTCCTATTCCGCGTGAAGCTCCGGTAATAATCGCAACTTTTCCTTCAAGAAGTTTCATAATTCTAAAATTTTGTGAATGATTAATTTTTATTTACGCAAATATAAAACTATTGAGTGAAAAGCAAAAAGTAAAAAGTTGAATGGTGTTGAAAATTGAAAATTAAATTTATAGTATAACTACACCATTGTATCATTACATAATTGTAAAATCATCTGCATCTAAATGCACGGGAAACTTTTCTTTAAATTGTTTTAGTTCATTTAATGAAACTGAAAAAGTTACGATGTTTTCTAAATTTTCGTGTAACGATGTTATTATATTACCTTTAAAATCAACAATTACAGAATCGCCGCTGTATTGTAAATCATTACCGTCAATTCCTGTTCTGTTTACGCCAACAACATAGCATTGGTTTTCAATGGCACGGGCTTTTAACAGAGTTTCCCATACTTTGCGGCGAGGTTTAGGCCAATTTGCCACATAAATAAGCATATCGTAATTGTCGGTATTGCGACTCCATACAGGGAAACGTAAATCGTAACAAATAAGCGGGCGTATTTTCCATCCTTTTACTTCAAAAAGTATATTTTTGGAGCCGACACTGAATTTATCAGTTTCTTGTCCCATTCTAAACAGGTGTCGCTTGTCGTAATATACTGTTTTTCCGTCGGGGTAAGCAGCAATAAATCGATTGTAATATTTATTGTTTTCAACAACGGTAATGCTGCCTGTTAATACAAAATTGTATTTTGTCGCTTGTTTTTTCATCCATTCAACAGTGTAGCCGTCAAATGGTTCAGCTGTTTTTTCAATATTCATCGAAAAGCCCGTGTTAAACATTTCGGGCAGAATCATAATATCTGTATTACTGTTTTTTTCGAAAAAATATTCAAACTTTTTCAAATTGATATCTCGATTTTCCCAAGCCAAATCAGCTTGAATAAAAGATATTGTAAGATTGTTCATTTTAATTTATATTTATTTAGCGGTAGATACCGCTTCTGTTTAGTGCATTTTGATATTTTTTTGCATTTTTATTATGTTGTTTTAATGTTTTTGCAAAAATATTGTATCCTGAAAAATCATCTTTTGCACAAAAATACAGATAATCGGTATTTTTATGATTTAATACAGCATCAATACTTGATATTGTAGGAATACAAATAGGTCCGGGTGGTAATCCTTTATTTTTATATGTATTGTAAGGGCTGTCAAATTTTACATCTTCAATAAGCACACGTTTTTTTTCAAAATCTTTTAGTGCAAATTTTACTGTAGGGCAGGCTTGCAATCGCATACCTTTGTTCAATCTGTTCAGGTAAACACTTGCTATTATCGGTTTTTCTTTGTTGTAAATGGTTTCTTCTTCAATAATTGATGCTAAAATAGTAATCTGCTCAGGTGTCATATTTATTTTATCGGCTTTTTTCAATCGCGATTTATTCCAA
>CAYRJP010000141.1:0-6115 GCA_964424425.1 uncultured Bacteroidales bacterium
GGCTTTTGATTGAATTATAAAACTGAATGTTCGCTTAAACATTAAGGAATTGAGAGAATTAAGTTGTTAGAAAATTAAGGTTTTATCACAGAGAACACAAAGTTTCACAAAGATTTTAAATGCTTTTACCGCTAAGACGCAAAGATTTAAACCACAAATTACACTGAATAGACTGCTAGATACTAGATGTTAGACTGCTAGAAGTTAGATACTTACTTCCAACTTTATAAACTTTTAACTCATTAACTCATTATCGCATTATCGCATTATCGCATTTCTGCATTTTGGCATTACATCATTGTATCATTATATCATTAAATAACCTTCAACTAACAATTAAATATCCACCTCCAATTTATAGCCGTCGCGGCGGACAACAAGTGCATTCTCGTAAGTATTATAGGCATTTTCAACCTTTGGAATATACAGCGAACTTACTATTCTGAATGCTGTCTGTTTAACATCAAGCGGTTGTTCCTGTCCTATTTCCACAGCAAATTTATAAAGAGCTTTCGGGTCGATATTACGCAACATTCCGCCGTTAATAATTCCGGGAATATACCAAACCGCATAGTTTCCCGATTTTAAAATTTCGCCGCTCATACTTGCCAATACTCCGTGCAAACTGCGTTTTGCAGAAATAAATTCGTGAATCTCAGGCACAGTATTGTCTTCGGCGGTAGCTCCCACAAACAGAGCAGTTCCTTTTAGTATCGGAAATATCGCTTTAAAAACCAACAACGGCGAATAATGATTTACATTTGCCACCTTACCCTCTTTTCTGCTCAGCAAAACACCCGCTGCATTTATAAAATAGTTAATATGCTTATATTCCGATGTTATTTTATTTATAAAATCATTAACATCATTGCTATTGTTAAAGTCGGCTTTAAAAGCCTTTGCAGAGATATTTTTTTCGGTAGCCGATTGCAAAATATCATCAATAATATCTCTGTTTCTGTTGTAATGAAGAATAATATTTGCACCTCGTTTTATTAAATCCTTTGCTATTTCAGAACCGAGTGTTCCGCTTGCTCCCAGTACAAGAGCCGTTTTGCCTTTTAAATCGTCTTCAAACAGATAATCAATATTTTTGCTTGTGTATTTCTCATCGGGGACAAGATAGGTAAACGCACCGTAATTGCCGCCAACGCCTGCCATCGGACTGATTATTTTCATTCCGGGAGTCAGTTTTTTTTGTTCGTTGAGCATTGAAAAAGCCACAGGAACAGTAGCTCCCGAAACATTACCGTATTCGTGCTGGGCTTCAAGATAAAGTTGTTGAGGCTTTAATCCGAGTTGTTGAGCAGCAGGATAAAGAATTGCATTTCCTGTTTGGTGAGGCACACACAAGTCAATATCATCAACCGACCAATTTACATCTTTTACGGCTTTTTCTGCGGCAACAGGAATATTTGCCGTGGCACGGTCTTTAATAATAATATCGTCCATATACAGATTCCAATTTTTATCAACACCCACAAAATCAACCATTTGTAAATCTTGAAAATTATTTATTGAAAGAACACCCTGCGGTGTTTCTGTTTCAATACGTGAAAGAATAACCGCACCTGCTCCGTCGCCGAATGTCACAAAAGGTACAAATTTAACCCTTTGCGTAAGCAGAGCCGACATGGTTTCGGTATGTGCCACAACAATATGTTCGGCATCGGGATGAGCCTCAAAAAATTCTATTGCCCGCTCTAAATTTGTATTAAAACCCGAACAGCCCGATGTTAATGAAAAAGCAGGTTTGTAATTATCAAAACCCACGAAATGAGACTTTACGGCTGCCGCTATTCCGGGTGCTTTTTGGTGCGGTGTCACCGTGCTTGCAAACCAAGCATCAATATCTTTTGGTGTGACACCTGCATTTTTCATCGCTTTTTCAACAGCACGCACTCCGAGTTCAAGCGATGTTTCGGCATAATACAGTTTCTTTTTGGTAGGCGGAAACGGCGTAACCAACCTGCGTTTGTTAAATCCCATTTTCTCTCTTACAAAATAGTCGAAAGGTCCTATTTCGGGATTTTTTTCTTTGAACAGTTGATAATTTTTGCTTTTTGCCATACGCTTTTCATCGAATCCGCGTAAAAGTCCTTTTCTTACCGCATCGGCAATGTATTCGTTGGTGACGGTGTATTTTCCTGCTGAATGTCCTATTCCTGAAAATATATAACTCATTGTGTTATTTGTTTTTATGGTTAAAAAATCATAATGTCAACATTTCCCTCACGGGGTTGCCAATTTGTGTTTTTGTTAAAATAAAATCCCGATTTTTTATATCCTCCCCAAAACCCCGTATAACCGTATTCGGGAGTAATCAGGTCTAAAATTGATTTGTTTTCTAAAACCATAATATGTTGTTTTAAAATCTCTTTTTTTAAAACCTCAATATCGTGCATATTTCCCCATACAGACGCATAAAGTCCGTAATCGGTGTTGTTGATTTGCGTTGCAATATCGTTGAAATCGATAAAACTGACAGGCAACACAGGTGCAAAATGATACTCTCGCATCAGTTTGGTTTGCGGTGTTTTTTCAAAAACAATCGACGGCTTTATTAAAATACCGCTGTCACTTGCACTAATGCCGTATTGCAACGTTTCGGCACCTGTTTCTATCGACTGTTTTACACGACTGTCTGCCATATCGGCAAGCATTTTAATTTTCAGCGGAGTAACATAATTCTCCTTATCGGTGCCAAACGATATTTTATCAAGTTCTTCGGTAAATATCTGCTTTATCTCCCTTTCGGGGATGCGATTATCTACATAACAACGATTTACGCATACGGCTGCTTGTCCCGAAAGGATAAAAGCGGCATCCAATGTTTTTTTAACGGCTGTTCTAATATCTGCATCTTTTAAAATAATTGAAGCATTATTGCCCGGTCCGTAAAAAATCATGCTCCTTTTAAGTTTACTCCATTCCTCTGCATATTTGTAAATCCACTGTTCGCCAAAAACCACTGCAAGCTCAATTTCGGGGGCATCTACGGAAGTGCTGAAAAAATCTTTGGTGCCCAAAGTAAATTTAATATTGGGAAACAGCCCCGTTGATTTTACAATGCTTTCAAATAACTTAGCATAGTTTTGCAATATTGAAGGAAACCCCACCACAATGGGATTTGTGTTGCCACAGCGTAAGATTGCAGGTGCAAGGCTCATGCCCAAAAGTCCGAACGACGGGTCGTTGTAGCACGAATACAGAGCCATTCCGCTCAACGGTTTTACTGCATCGTTTTTATTAATATATGAATTTATTGTTGCAAGTCCGCGATGCAGATTTTCAAGATTGGTAATTGTAGAAGTGCCTGTATCAAGGTAATTTACGTAAGCAATATCATCTTGTTTTTGCTTAAAAGCGGCGGCAAGAGCCTGCAAAAGTTGTTTATTTCTGTTAATATTCATTATTGAAAAATTAAATATTTTTCAAATATCGTGATAAAATATTAAATCAGAAATAATACACCCTTACCTTTTTATAGTATTGTATATTATTTTAAATTAAAATGCAATCTCTTTCAATTACATACTTTTAAGTTTTTAAATTTTCTTTATAAACCGGCATCCGCCAAGACGAATAAAACATATAAGATTTCGCTTTGCTCAACTTTATTTGAAACATTAAGAAATTCAGACTATTAAGAGTTTTCACACAAAGACGCTAAGAGATTTCTCGCTGCCGTTTGAAATGATAACTCCCAACCAAAACTACACACTACACACTGCACACTTACTTTTAACTTTATAAACTTTTAACTTTCAACTCATTTCTTTATCTCACGCAAAACCGCAGAGTCGCAAAGGGATTTCTCATTGCCGTTCGAAATGACAACTTTCAACTACTTAAACATTAAGGAATTAAGAAAATTAAGCTGTTAGGAAATTAAGTTTTTACCACAGAGAGCACAAAGTTTCACAAAGGTTTTAAAATGCTTTTACCGCTAAGACGCTAAGTCGCAAAGTTTTTTTGTCCACAAATTACACTAATTGGCACTAATTTATTTTTCTTCTTCGTTGCAAGCTCGGCTTCGACAAGCTCTCCGAAATAAATTCGGAGTAAACTAGCCTCCGCTGTAACTTTCAACTCATTATTGCATTTCTGCATTTCTGCATTAAATCATTACATCATAGAACCATTGTATCATTAAATAACTTTCAACTAACTATCAATTATCCCCATCTGTTTCATTAAAAACGATGCGTTCATATTTTGAGTAATGCCCGGTTGCAGTTTGTAATTAAAATCTAATTTATTATCCTCAATTTTTACTTCAAAACACAAAGCCTTAAAAATATCAGACTGCGTTTCGGTAAGTCTTGCAAGTTCCAAATCGTGAGTTGCCACCAGCCCGTATGCTTTTTTTGATGTAATTTTTTTAATAAATCCTATTGAGCCTTTTCGTTTGTCTTCGGAATTTGTTCCCCGCAATATTTCATCAAGAATAATAAACAGTTTCTTGTCCTTATCCAGCTCTTTTGTAATATTCTGCAAGCGTTTAAGTTCGGCAAAAAAATAAGATTCGTGTTTCAACAGCGAATCTTCGGCTCGCATACTCGAATAGAGCGGCAAAGGAGTAAAAGTAAACTTTTCGGCACATACGGGAGCACCGCATCCAGCCAATATCAAATTTATTGCAACTGTTCGCAAAAATGTGCTTTTACCTGCCATATTAGCTCCTGTTATTATGGCATATCGCGGGCTTTCGCCGATGCTAAAATCGTTGCAAACTCTATCTTTTTCAGGAATTAACGGATGCCCCGTATTTTTTGCATCTAAAATATATTCGTCATCCGAAATTTGCGGAAATGTAAAATCCACATTATTGTATGCAAGTGTTGCAAGACTGTTTAGAGCATCAAAATAGTGTAACGACTCTTGCCATTTGTTGTAATCCTGTGAATGTTTGCTTTTCCATTTGTCAATAAACAGCATGTGATTCCAATCCCAAAACAGAAGCCCGTTTAAAATAAAGCCAAGCACAATATTGTTTCTGTTGTCTAAGCTGTCGGCAATTTTTATCAGCTTTGCAATTTGTGTTTTTGCCGACTCTTCGCCTGAATAAAAAGCATCTTTCAAACGTTTCAGTAATTCCGATTTTACATCTAAACTTTCAATAAGTTCAAAAAGATTAGTCATCTTTTTAAGAGTATTCAAATTGTCGGACAGCAACACATACGATTTATTGAATTTTGAAATACGAAATCCTATTATCGTAAGATTTGCCAAAAATAGAAATATAAACAATTGTATTGACAGGTTTCCCAGAATTGCCATTATAAGAGAGAGTAAAGTAACGACAGGCAACCCGACAGTTAACGCAACAATAAGTTTACTGCCGAAAAAATCGGGGCTTTTCAGCCATTTTTGCAAACCTGATGTTTCATCGCTGTTCGATTTATACATTTTGCCGACAGTATAAAATTTTTGCCTGAAATCAATCATATCTGACAATTCTTCTACTGCCTGCTGATTTTGTTTGATTACCTTTTTTTTCAAAGGAGTTTCCGACAGCCATTTTTTTAATAAAATTTTCCCTCCACCGATTACCGTTCTGTTTAAATATTGAAAAAACGACCCTTCGCCAAATAAATCAACATCGTATGAATACGGGTGCGAACTGTCAACAAATTCATCACCGTTGTCAAAACCCGAAAAATCGCCGTTACAAGCATTTTGCTCTTTTTTATTTAACGAAAGTATTATTTCAATAAATTGTTTTTTATCCTCTATCTTTTTGTGAATTTTTATTAAAACAATAAAAACAACAACCGAAACCGTTCCTAGACTTGTCCCGAAAGTAGTATTTATTGTAAACAGATAAAACCAAGAAATCAGCGACAATATAAAAAACAAAAGTCGTAGCAGCGATACTTGCAAATGCTTTTGTTTAACGGTTTTTAGTTCGGTTTCATGCAGGGATATTCGTTTTTTATATTCGGGTATTCTAAATGTATTCATCTGATTAATTTTTACTTTTTAGTTGTCAGATGGAACCGCATAACAAAAATAATCATTGCCGTGTGTGTTAATAATAATTTTTGTCATGCTTGTTTCATCTGTTTATAATTTATATATTCAGACCTGACAAGTTTTAAAAACCTGTCAG
>CAYRJP010000142.1:0-6111 GCA_964424425.1 uncultured Bacteroidales bacterium
ATTATTGCCTAATTCCTCATCAAAGTTCCCGTCTATCATTTGTTTTGAAACACCCAAAGCAATATTGTAATAATTGTGGATTTCATTAATTAAGGTATCAATTTGTTTATTGTTTTTCCCTATTTCGTTTTTTGATATTGTATCTAATATTTGAGTTATTTTCTCAAAAGTAACTGATGTTTCTTCTAGTTTTTCTTCGTCAGCAGCAGCTACAGCATCTTGTAATTCTCGTTGCAGATTATTTAATTCCGAGCGTAAAATTATAGTTTGTTTTTGATATGGAACATATCCGTATTCTATTTTTTCGAATAATTCGGTTGAAACGGAGTTTGAGTAATTAAATATTAAAAACACAATTGCTATAACTAATGTAAACAGTATCGGGTAAAATAATATTTTGTGACGAATCATTAAATTTTTTAACATAATAACAAAAATTAGTTTGGTATATTTTTTATATAAATAGATAAGATTTGTCTAAAAAACTGTCATTTCGAACTTTCGTTTAAAATGACAGCTTTTTAGACAGTCTCATATTTTATTTTGTTATTTTCAATTCTTTCACTTCGCTTATATCAGCTTGAGGAGATACATATCCTATTGCTCCCGTATGAGTTTTGATATAATTAATAACTTCAGCATCATTGTTTTTTTCGATAGGAGGATTTCCTTTACCTGCAAAAACATATTGTTGCCAGTAGCTTTTTACTGCACCTGTTGATTTGCCGATAATCTCTTTTGAGAAACTTTGGCGAACAGTGGACCTTGAGTTTAGGTCAACGGGTAAAACTTTTTCACCGGTATCCCATTTAGTTTTCTTTTTTAAAAAGAAATTTGAAACTTCTTTTGTAGTAAGTGTCACATTGGAGTTCGATTTATTAACAATTACTTTATATGATTGGGCGTTTGAGAATAATACAGCAAATATTATACTTAATAATAATATATATCGTTTCATAGTTTTGTTTTTTTAAATTAATAATCTATTAAAATGATAATACTAATGAGAACTGAGCATAATTGTAATTATAATCTTGCGATAATTTTTTTGCAATATCAGTAATCTCAACACCCATAATACGTTTATACTCTAATTTAAACAGAGTTTCATAAATAGGACGATAAGCAATACCTATTGTGGCAGCATTTGTAGGTAACGACATTCCGTTTACGGTAACATCTTCAATATAGTCCCATCTGAAGAAAGGTTTGAATTTATCACCATCGTAAATAACTTCACCGTAATAACCTTTATAATCATTTACAACATCTCCTTGTCCGGGAATAGGATCAACAGTTTTTTGTTGTCCTGCCCAATATTCAGCATTTACTTTTATATTTGATACATTTGCATGCATATCAAAGCCATAGGTATATTTAGTTGAAGGATAATATATCCAGTTGCCTAAAGTATCTTTTGTTACTTGTTGAGCATCTCCTGTAAAATAATTGGCTCCTAAAGTAAGCATATCATTTATTTTAAAATATACTCTTCCGGTTCCGCATAGGTAATTATTTATTTTATCGGCTTCGGTATCATAATATCCGAATGAAGGAAAAGCATCTTCTTGAGAGAGAACTCCTAATACTCCGGCTTCAAAGTGATTAATATAAGGATAAACACCTATTGTGGCATTATAGCCTATTTTTAACGATGAAGAAGCATCAAATTCTCCAAGAAACTGAAATCCGCTTATGCTTTGTGGGAACATAAAGTGATGCGATACCAGCATAGGGACAACACCACTTGGATTTAACGGAGCATAAAAATAAAGATTTACAGGACTTAATGGAGTAAGAAACCTTCCTGCTCCTACTTTAAAACCATCGTTAAAATGATACATTCCGTAACCTTCAACAAAAAGCTGACTTATGTGAAATGTGTAGTGAGTGTATATTAATGTAGCTTTAAATTCAAGTTTTTCAAGTGGTTGATAAGTTGCCAAAAAACCAAGTTCTGCCAACCCAACAGCATAATCTTTTTTGAGATTTTTTACATCGGAATATTCAGCTATTGTGTTTACATATCCTGTAAGGTGTGTTCGAGGTTCCCAATCTTCTTGTGAAAATGAAAAATACGAGATAAAAAACAAAGAACTTATTAAAAGTATTTTTTTTGCCTTCATAATGTAATATTTAAATTAGTATTTGGTATTTATAAATTTATAAAAAAAAGTTGAATTTGTAAAATAACTCCTGTTTCTTTTATTTTAGAGTGTGTAGTAGTAAGTATAAAACCTAATTGAAATAAAAGTTTTTATGTCAATGTAATTATTATTTGGGGAATAATAATAATCACGTTTCAGTGTTAACACGGTATTTTTTTATAACCTTTATAAAAAAATAATATTTATTATTAAACTGCTGTAAAATATTATATATTGTTAGGTGGTTTATTGTGTGTTTCTTAATTTGGCGAATTAAAAAAATAATTAAAGAAATATAAATGAAAACACTATTTATAAATATTAAAAAACTGATTCAGGTAGAAGCGATACCCCGTAGTAGGATTGTGGGAGAGCAAATGTCTCAACTTCCGATTATTGAAAATGCATATTTGCTTATAAACGATGATAAAATTGAAGATTTCGGGCAAATGAGTAATTTACCCGATTTTGACAATGAAGATTCAATTACAGAAATTGATGTTACCGGAAGAATGATTTTACCTGCTTTTTGCGATTCGCATACACATTTAGTATATGCAGGCAGCCGTGAAATTGAATATGTAGATAAGATTAAAGGTTTAAGTTACGAAGAGATAGCAAAACGCGGAGGCGGAATTCTTAATTCAGCCAAACGGATGGAACAAGCAACAGAAGATGAACTTTACAATAGTGCAACAGAGCGTATTAAAGAAATAGCTTCTTTTGGCACAGGAGCCGTTGAAATAAAAAGCGGATACGGGCTTACTCTTGACACTGAGTTGAAAATGTTGAAGGTTATAAAAAGGCTTAAAGAAACTATGCCACTCAAGATAAAATCAACATTTCTTGGAGCACATGCTGTTCCTGCCAAATACAAAGGCAAACAATCGGAATATGTTGATTTGGTGGTAAACGAAATGATACCCAAAGTTGCCGAAGAAAAACTTGCCGATTATATTGATGTGTTTTGTGATAAAGGATTTTTTACCGTTGATGAAACCGACAGAATATTAGCTCAAGGAGTAAAATACGGAATGCGTCCTAAAATTCATGCTAATGAACTTGATTATTCAGGTGGTATTCAGGTAGGAGTAAAGCATGGTGCTTTGTCGGTTGACCATCTTGAATATGTAGGTGATGCCGAAATAGAAGCATTGTTAAACTCGGCAACCATGCCGACAGTGCTTCCCGGAGCAGCTTTCTTTTTAAATATGCAATATTCTCCTGTCAGAAAAATGATAGATGCAGGACTACCCGTTGCTCTTGCTTCGGATTTCAATCCCGGTTCATCTCCTTCGGGAAATATGAAATTTATTATGAGTCTTGGTTGTATAAATTATAAAATGACTCCCGAAGAGGTAATTAATGCTACAACAATAAACACAGCCTATGCAATGGGAATACAAGATACTCACGGTTCAATAGCTCGCGGGAAAATTGCAAATTTATATGTGACAACAGAAATATCTAATTATGAATTTTTGCCGTATGCATATACAAGTAATTTAATAGAAAAAGTAATGCTAAACGGTGAATTTATTTAATTTTTAACGATAAATAAACTTACAAACAAAGGTCGCTATTGGCGAAGTGATTTTTTAATAATAAGTTATTTAAATAAAAACATAATAATAATTAACAAACTAAAATATAATAAATTATGAAAAAGTTAATTGAATGTGTTCCCAATTTCAGTGAAGGGAATGATATGAACATAATAAATCAAATAACAGCGGAAATTGAAAAAGTAGAGGGAGTAAAACTTATTGATGTTGACCCGGGAAAAGCAACAAATCGCACGGTAGTAACAATGGTAGGAACTCCCGATGAGGTTTGTGAAGCTGCGTTCAGAGCAGTAAAAAAAGCATCTGAACTGATAGATATGAGCAAACATAAAGGAGCACATCCGCGTTTTGGAGCTACTGATGTATGCCCGCTTATTCCTGTTGCTAATATTACAATGGATGAAACAGTGGAATATGCACACAAACTTGCCGAAAGAATAGGCAGTGAGATAGAGATACCTGTTTATTGTTATGAATTTGCCGCAAAAGAAGAAAAACGCAAAAACTTGGCATCATGTCGTAGTGGTGAATACGAAGGGTTGAAAGAAAAACTTTCGAATCCCGAATGGAAACCTGATTACGGACCTGCCGAATTTAACGATAAAGTAGTAAAAACAGGAGTAACAGCCGTTGGAGCACGAAACTTTTTGATAGCTTATAATGTAAACCTTAATACCACATCAACTCGTCGTGCAAATGCTATTGCTTTTGATGTTAGAGAACGCGGGCGTGTAAAATTAGACCCTAAAACAAAAAAGCCTGTTCTTGATAAAAACGGAAATAAAGTTAACGAACCCGGATTGTTAAAAGCAGTTAAAGGTATAGGTTGGTTTATCGAAGAATACGGAATTGCTCAAATATCAATGAATCTTACCGATATTATAGTTACTCCGTTGCATGTGGCTTTTGATACTGTTTGCGAAAGAGCAACAGCTCGTGGTTTAAGAGTTACGGGGAGTGAACTTGTTGGTGTTGTTCCTTTGGAATCAATGCTTGAAGCAGGACGTTATTTTTTGCGTAAGCAACAGCGTTCGGTTGGGGTTTCTGATAAGGAACTTATAAAGATAGCAGTAAAATCTCTTGGTTTGGATGAGCTTTATCCTTTTGAGGCGGATAAAAAAATTATAGAGTATATTCTTGAAAATGAAGAGAATAAAGATAAAAAACGTCTTATCGACATGAATCTTGTTGATTTTGCCGATGAAACAGCATCAGAATCTCCGGCACCGGGAGGTGGCTCTATTTCTGCTTATATGGGAGCATTGGGAGCATCGCTTGGTGGAATGGTAGCAAATCTTTCATCGCACAAACGTGGTTGGGACGACCGCTGGGAAGAATTTAGCAATTGGGCTGAAAAAGCAAAATATTATCAAACACGCCTTTTGAAAATGGTAGATGAAGATACCAATGCATTTAATAAAATAATGGATGCATTTGGGTTACCTAAAAAGACAGAAGAAGAGAAAGTTGCTCGTAATAATGCAATTCAAGAAGCAACAAAATATGCTACACAAGTTCCGTTTGAAACAATGAAACTATGCTTCGAATCTATGGAAGTAATGAAAGCAATGGCAGAAACAGGTAATCCAAATTCGGTAACTGATGCAGGAGTAGGTGCTATTGCTGCTCGTGCCGGTGTGGTAGGAGCTTTTCTTAATGTAAAAATTAATGCCGCAGGAATTGAAGATAAAGATTTTGCATCTGACATTATTAACAAAGGAAATGAGATTATGCAAAAAGCAGTAAAAATGGAAAATGAAATTATAAAGATTGTTGAAAGTAAAATTTAAACATATAATAATATATGTATAATATAAGCCTGAGTTTAAACTCAGGCTTTTTTTTATGTTTTTATAAAAAAACAACAAAATGCTTTTTAACATTATTTTATTAAAAATGTTAAAAAAAAATTTACAATTGCCATTTTTGTGGTGATAATCAGTTATTTATTGAGGATAAAGCAAGCAAAAAAAGCAGTTGAAATCAAATATAAAATGATTTTTATCATATTAAAGTTTGTTTGTTTACAATTTTTTCTTCAATTTAGTAGTGCATAACAACAATTAACAACTATTTATTAACTTAAATTGTTTATTTATGAAGAAATTTATTATGCTATGTGTTAGTCTTGTTATCTTAGGCTTACAAATAGTAAATGCGCAACAAAAGACAATTACCGGTAAGGTTACATCATCTGAAGATGGTTCTTCTTTACCCGGTGTATCTGTCTCTGTTAAGGGTACAACAACAGGTACCATTACCGATGTAGATGGTAAATACTCTTTACAGGTTCCTGCCGATGCACAGACATTGGTATTTTCTTTTGTGGGAATGCAAACAAAAGAAATGACAATAGGAACAACAAGTGTCATCGACGTAGTTTTAGAACCCGCGGTAAT
>CAYRJP010000143.1:0-1912 GCA_964424425.1 uncultured Bacteroidales bacterium
CCGGCACTTAATATACTGATTAACAGATATAATATTCTCACTGTAGCAATATCCCAACCTAACCATTCGGCAATGCCGGCACAAACACCTGCTATTACTTTGTTTTTTGAGCGAGTTAATTTTGCTTTATTCATCTGATTAAATTTTATTTTCAATGGTCAACCGAAACATCCTGTTTGCTAATTCACATTCTCAATTTTAGTATTTCTTCTATAATCATGCTTTCCGAAATAAATTCTCCGAAAAAATCGGAGTAAACCGGAACAAGCTGCGTGGGTTAAATAAAATTATCATGGATGTTTCATATTATCTTAAATTTATTCTCCTGTCATAATAAATGTAGGTTTTTGTTGAAATGTTTTATATAGTGGTCTGAGCCTCTCTGTATTGTAAAATTGATTAATATCAATCAATTTTTTCGAAGCAGTAACCACATCAAGCGGAGCATTGTCGTAACGTCCGTTCCTGAGAATAATTAATCTGCCGTGAATACCTTTAAGAATTAAGTCTAAAGCCAGATTACCATAAGCCATAGGCACAATAGAATCCATAGCATCGGGGTCGCCGCCGCGAACCATATAACCTAAATTTTGATTTATATAATTAATAGTTATTCCATTATTATATTTTGGTGTTAAATCCTTAATTCTATCGGCTACATCTTGTCCTATGCCGCCAAGTTTTTTATGTCCGTAAGCATCGGTAAGATGATTAGAAAAAGCCATGGTATCCATTCCCTTATATTTTGCACCTTCCGACACAAGTAAAACCGAATATTTACTCGGATTAGTATTTCTATCCTCAACAAGTAGTTTTGTAAGATACTCTATATCAAATTGATACTCAGGAATAACACATCTATTTGCGGCTCCTGCCATAGTAGGTAACAATGCTGTATATCCGGCATATCGTCCGAAAACCTCAATTACAAGAATACGCTCGTGTGAGCCTGCTGAAGTTCGTAAATTATTTACCAATTCTATTGTTCTGGTAACACAAGTACTAAAACCGATACAATAATCAGTTCCCGGAACATCGTTATCCATAGTTTTGGGAATTGCTACAACCTTCACCCCTTCAGAATACAATCTTACCCCATAACTCAAAGTATCATCTCCTCCTATCGGTATCAAATAATCGACACCCAAAAACTCAAAATTTTTCAGCACTTCGGGTGTTAAATCATTTACATCATCACTATATTTATCTTTCAAATGCTCAGGCACTTCATTCTTTTGCACATGACTCGGACGAGTTCGCGAAGTATGCAAAAAAGTGCCGCCCGTTCTACCCGAACGATTTACAATTTCTTCGGTAAGTTCAATAACAAAATCGGTATTATCGGCTTTTTTATCTCTTATAATATTTATGGGACCCGCCCAACCTCGTCTAAAACCCAATACACGATACCCTTCGCGTAAAGCACGTATTGTAATTGCACGTATTGCCGGATTTAAACCCGGAACATCACCCCCACCGGTAAGTATTGCTATTGTTCCTTTAGCATTTCCCATAATTAATAAATTTTAACGTTTTCTATTTATTTTTTTACAATAAAATGGTATATTTATTGAAATATATCTACTAATTTAATCAATTATTATTTTAAAAAAAAGGCAGTGTCAAATAATATTTTTAGATTTGCATTGTTTTTATATATAAATAACTTGATAACTAAATTAATTTAAATGCCGAAAACAATTAATAATTTTTTTTCAAACAAACTTGTCTTAATCACAATTTTTTTTATCGCTCTTATATCTAAGCACGACTTGTTATTCGGGCAACAAATAGAAAAAAATTATATTATCGGCGAATTAGTCATCAATTCAAAGGACGAAATAAATCCCGATGAGTTTCACAATGAGATTATCGAAGAGATTATTTTTGATGAAATAAATACCATTTTAAG
>CAYRJP010000143.1:2012-4518 GCA_964424425.1 uncultured Bacteroidales bacterium
GAACAAAAACGCAAAGTCTATATCTCAGTTGTTTTCGGGAATTTTAAATCTTTAAACGAAGGAACAAAATATCTGTCGAACCTGAAAGTACCTTATTCTCAAAAAACTTACGGACTGAAACCTGCCGACAAAGTATTTTGCAAAAAAGTTTATCGCTATAATAAACTACCTGAACTTCAAGACGGGCTTACTGTTGAAGGAAATACAATTTATTTTGAAACCAACAATATTAAAACCATTAAAAAACTTGTGGGTAAAAAGAAAGACGGACTGGCTGTTGATATTATTCAGAAAGACCAATTTGCTTGTGCTTATCCTAATATTATTAACCATAGCCTTATTAACACCGGAATTTTAACCAAAAGAATTTACTCAAAAAAACTATTTAAAAATAATTTGGCAGACATAGAAACAAACCCTAAAGCTTTTAAAGTTCAATTGGGTGTTATTCCCGAAGAGTTAAATGACGAATATGAATTAAATCTTGTAATTATTAAAAATAAAAGCGTTTGCAGTATTGTGCCCGAAAGTTTCGTTATTCAAACAACCGGAACTTATACTCGGAATATAAATTTGCTTGCCGATACTGTTACTGTTAATTCAAAATTTAATTACAAACCTGTTGCCGACTCTATGGACTTGTGTTTCAAAATACCATTTGAGAATAAAAAATACGCATATAAAGCCGAAGATATTGAACCGTTTTTAAAACTACTTAATGAACCTGCGTTTTTAATTTATGACCTGAAAATTACTGCTTATAGTTCAATTGAAGGTTCTGACAAAGAAAATGGAATACTTCAGCAAAAACGTGCTGAAAGTATTATTAAAGCTCTGAAAGACCGCCAAAATCAAATAATGGATACCGAAATTATCACTGCATATAATTGGAAAGATTTTCAACGCGATATAAAAAAGACACAACATAATATCTTAGCATCCATGACAATGGAAGAAGCTCAGGAATATATCAGAAATTATAAACTGAATAAAGAACTTGAACCTATCCTGAAAAATCACAGATATGCCAAAATTGATATGAAAGTTACTTACGACATATCAGGCGAAAATGAACAACCTTTTGTTATTCGTAAATTTAATAATGCAATAATTGCCGAAGACAGAATTTTAGCTTTATCGATTGAAAAATACATAATGAAACAGGTTTTAAATTACAAATATAAGCCGCAAGTATTTGAGCAATTACAAATTCCCGACAAAAAACAATATGCCGGAATGTTAATGAATAAATATTGGATATTGTATTTTACAAAACAGATGTCGAAAAAAGATTTTGCACTTAAAGTTGAAGAACTGAATGAACTCAATCCACGAAATGAATATATTGCTTTCAACAATCTGTTTTTAAAAGTTACACAACCGAAAGTAAATATTGCCGACGCTTCAATTATTCAAACAAAAATAGACCAATTGTATTATACTCCTCTCAGAAAAAAAACAGTTGACGGTTTAAATATTAAATATCAATTTAAATTAATTAATTATGCCGACTCAGTTGGTGACACCAAACTAAAAGCCGAATGTATCGACAGAATTAAAGGTATTGTTGACATAAGAGAAGAAACATTGCCCAATTCGTTAAAACTTGCCGAACTGTTTATTGAAAATGCCGATTATCCGTTTGCAATAAAAACTCTTGAGCCTTGGATTTATCATCCCAATGCAAATGAAAATCTTTTTTACACATACGTTTCATTATGCAGCAGATACGAAATGCGTATGCACACTCAAAAGTTTAATTATGCTATGAAAAGAGCACAAGAACTTAATCCCAAACGTTATTGCAATTTATTTGACGGCAATCATTTTTCATTAAAAGTGCTTGAAAATAAAGAGATTAAAGAAAGCTATTGTAAATATTGCAGCGAACACGAAAAAGTTGCACAAGAGTAATTATTAATTTATTTTAATTGATGACAGAAAAGATACTACACGTTGAAGCCATTGACCCGCTTGAACTGTTCGGAGTAAATAATACTAAACTCGATATAATAAAAAAAGCATTTCCTAAAGTGCAACTTATAGTTCGCGGACACGAAATAAAAGTTATCGGCGAAGATAAACACATTACCGATTTTGAAAATAAACTTAAAGAGATAATTAACTTTTTCGATAAATTCAACAAACTGTCCGAAGACGATATTTTACAAATATTAAATGCTACTGTTATATCATCGAATCACGATGCTCAAGACGATTTTATTCTTTTCGGTAATCACGGAAAACCAATTAGAGCACTAACAAAGAATCAGAAAAAACTTGTTGCCGAAAGTTATAAAAACGACTTGCTTTTTGCCTTAGGACCTGCCGGCTCGGGAAAAACATATACAGCAATTGCATTGGCTGTTCGTGCTTTACGCAACAGAGAAATAAAACGTATTGTGCTAAGCCGTCCGGCTGTTGAAGCAGGCGAGAGATTAGGATTTTTACCCGGTGATTTAAAAGAAAAAATAGACCCCTATTTACAACCGCTGTATGATGCCTT
>CAYRJP010000143.1:4618-6099 GCA_964424425.1 uncultured Bacteroidales bacterium
ATAAAAAAGTTAATATTAAAAATCAAATAAATATGGATAAGGCAATAATTGAAACTAATTTTAATTTTCCGAAACAAAAGAGTGTTTATAAAGGAAAAGTTCGTGATGTTTACAATATCAACGATGAACATTTGGTAATGGTTGTATCCGACAGAATTTCGGCATTCGATGTTGTATTGCCTAAAGGAATACCTTACAAAGGACAAGTATTAAATCAAATAGCTGCCAAATTTTTAGATGCTACGGCAGATATTGTCCCCAACTGGAAAATGGCAACTCCCGACCCGAATGTTACGGTAGGAATAGCTTGTGAACCTTTTCCCGTAGAAATGATAGTTCGCGGATACTTGACAGGCAGCTCATGGCGGTTGTATAAAAACGGAGGACGTGAAATTTGTGGTGTGCCGTTACCCGAAGGATTAAACGAACATCAAGCATTCCCTGAGCCTATACTTACTCCCACAACAAAAGCCGAAATGGGTTTTCACGACGAAAATATATCTCGTAACGAAATAATTAAGCAGGGATTGGTATCGGAAGAAGATTATATACAACTCGAAAAATATTCAATGGAATTATTTAAAAGAGGAACTAAAATTGCCAATAAAATGGGATTAATTCTTGTTGATACAAAATACGAATTCGGCAAAAAAGACGGTAAAATTTATCTGATTGATGAAATTCATACTCCCGACTCATCTCGCTATTTTTATGCCGACGGATATGCCGAAAGGTTTGCCAAAGGCGAAAATCAAAAGCAATTGTCAAAAGAATTTGTTCGCGAATGGTTAATGGACAACGGCTTTCAAGGCAGAGAAGATGATGTGTTACCCGAATTAACAGATGATTTTATAAATCAAGTATCGGAACGTTATATTGAGCTTTACGAAACAATTACCGGTGATAAATTTAAAAAAGCCGATTTATCGTCAATAAATGAACGAATAGAAAAAAATGTGACAGATTATTTAAATAATTTATAGTCAAAAAGTTATAAAGGAGCGTAAAAAAAAGAGTAAAAAAAATGATTTTTTTACTCTTTTTTATTTGCACAAAAACATAATTGTTTTACTTTTGCACACCGTTTTGAGACAGTCAAGACGGTAAGTTCTCTTAAAAATGGTTGTGTTGTGAAGCCGATGTAGCTCAGTTGGTCAGAGCAGCTGATTTGTAATCAGCAGGTCGTGGGTTCGAATCCCTCTATCGGCTCAACTGTAAAGTTCTTTTTATTATTATTGGGGAGATACCAAAGTGGCCAACTGGGGCAGACTGTAACTCTGCTGTCTTACGACTTCGTAGGTTCGAATCCTGCTCTCCCCACACATCTTTATAAGCGGGAGTAGCTCAGTTGATAGAGCATTAGCCTTCCAAGCTAAGGGCCGCGGGTTTGAATCCCGTCTCCCGCTCAAAATAAAAAAGACATTATCCTAATTCCTTTTTTGCATCATCCCATATTTTATCCATCTGCTCAAGAGTCATAT
>CAYRJP010000144.1:0-1480 GCA_964424425.1 uncultured Bacteroidales bacterium
AAGTTCTTGGAAAACTATTTCAACATCAATCTTACCTTTTAATTTATCTACAAATACTTTTTTGAATTCGTCTTCGAAACTTTTGCGTATAACAAAAACAACTTTTCCGAATCCGGCTCTTATGGCATCGTATATTGAATAATCCATTATTGTTTCGCCCGAATGTCCAAGTTTGTCAAGTTGCTTAAGTCCGCCGTAACGACTGCCCATTCCGGCAGCCAAAATTACTAATGTAGGTTTCATTTTATATATTTTTAGTTTAATAAATTGGTTTAGATTTTGACTGTAAAGATGCAATTTTTACTTAAATGATACTTAACTTAACAGTAACTTTATTTTTGAAGGAAGATATTCAAATACTAATATAGCTGAAAATATTCCTATAATATCAGCTATCCAATCAAAAAAATCACCGTTTCGTGAATAAATAAAAAGCATTTGTATTATTTCAATTATACCGCCATATAATATTGCAAAAGCATAAGGTATAATTATATAAATAATTTTCTTTTTTTTGATTTTTGCAGCAGTAATAAAAAGTCCTAAAATAAAAAACATACCCCAATGTACTATTTTGTCAAAATGGGGAATTGTAATATGAATCTTTTTAAACTCATCGGACGGAGCAAAACATAAATAAGCAATTATAAATATCCATATAATTATTTTATAATATTTTTTTATTGCTGCCATTTGTTGTTTTGTTATTATGTAATTATTTGTAAAACAACAAAACAGAAATCATTATTGATTTCTGTTTTATATATTTTGATAAATATTATAGTTATTTATTTAAAACCCATGCTTGTTCGCCGTATTCACTTTTTACTTTTGATAATTCGTTGTAAGCAGCAGTTAGATCGGGAAATGAAGCAATGGTAACAGCATTATATTTGCCACTGTAAAGAGGTATTATTCGAGAATTTTTACCTTCAGATGTTAGTCTTTCATTAAAGTTGGTAGCATTAGATTCAACAGTAAAGCACCCTACAACAATATGATAAGGGTATTTACTTATTTCTTCTTGTTTTGCAATTTCAGCTAAAATATTATTAATTTTTTCTAACATCTCTTTTGGATATTTTTCTTTCTTTTTTAGAGAAGCTGCTTTATTAAAATGTTTTTTTGCATTTTCATATTCTTTATTTTTAAAGGCTATATCTCCTTTTTTTACGGAAGTTTTATAATCAGCATCTAATTTTAAATTGGCAAAAATACTGTCTATTTTTTTTATTTGTTGTTTTGGATATTCTTCTTCGGGTTTAAGTTTAAGTGCTTCATTATAACTTATTTTAGCTTCTTTATATTTTTTATTTTTATAAAGATTATCAGCTGTTTCAACGGTTTCTTTATATTTTTTGTTTGTCATAAAGCCACACGATGTTATTCCTAATGTCAATGATAAGATAATAGCAACTATAAAAATATTGTTTTTAATAGTGTAAATAATTTTCATAATTAATTAAATAAAGGTTAATAA
>CAYRJP010000144.1:1580-6027 GCA_964424425.1 uncultured Bacteroidales bacterium
GTTCGTTTATTTTAAAGAAATAGAACTTTTTTTGATTAATTAAATTTTTTTGATAGTAATAGCTGTATTTATTGTAATACTCTTCGGGTAAATTGTAAAATAGTGAATCGTTTACCGATTTTGTATTAAAATACAGTTCAAAATATCCTTTTTTGTTATTTGTTGAAAAATCGTTATAGTTGGTTCTGTTTTCGCCAAAATATACATTACCTTTATATTCTACAGCAAAAATACCCGGAAATTCCGGTATTATTCCGAATCTTACTTTGTTGTTATTTGCAGGCTTGCCAAATTTAACATCAAAATAATAATATACCTGATTTGAGTTGATAATATTTATTAACATTAAATCGCCGGTGTCTTTTACGAAGTTGAAATTTTGTTCAATAAAAGGAATAGTATCATAAGTAGGCATTAGTAAATTGATGCTGCCGTTTAAAATATATGTGGCATTTGTAAAATTAATTTTTTCACCTGTGTAGTAATCAGTTGTATTATCGGGAAATTCGGTAAAGAACCATATTGTGTCGCCTATTTTATATTCAGCCGATTGAGTGTCAATATTTATTGATTCTGTAAAATTATTTATGGTATTAACCGAAGTATTATCCGAGTCGTCTTTATAGCAACCGGTAAACAACATTATTACAGTAAATATTATAATTATATATGTTAAATAATTCGGTTTCATAAATTTATATTATTGTCTGTTAATATAGTTGTTTTTTCGATGTATTAACAGTGTCAATTACTTTTATAAAAAAATATTTACTTTGATTTTCGTTATTAATCGGGTCAAAAATATCTTTTTCTTCTTTGCTGAGTTGGTTATATAAATCAATATTTCTGTTTTCTGTATTTATAGCAGAGTGTAATATTGCTTCGTTGTATTTTTCGTTAATATCATAAAATTGCATATACCCCCCGCCGAATGTTACCGTTTCATTTGAATAATAATTCTTAAAATTTAAAAAATCACAGTCAATGCTGTATATACCCGATTTATTAAAAACTACTCCCATATTAAAATGGTATTTATCTTTTGATAAAGAATATAGTAACCTAACAAGAGCAGCATTGTTGGTATATGATAGATATGGAGCATATGTTTTAAAATTAAAATTAATATTTGATGGTTGATATTCTTGATTATCTATACTCCACGAACGAACAATAATGTTGTTGTTTATTAAAGCATCTCCAAAATAAACAATTTCACCGGAGTTTAAATCGGTCAATGATTTATATATTTCCGATGTTACCCATATAGTATCACCTACAGAGATTGTATCATATTTATAATCAATATCTATGTTTACATTAAAATTATATGTTTGCATTTCAATTTCTTCGTTACTTTCGCATCCCGAAAAAAGAACAGCGAACAATAATATGATAACAAAATATCTCATAAATTTGATAGTTAATTATTGTTTTTTACTTTTCAATAAAAATTTATCGTATAAAAATAGTGAAAAAGCAGCAAATAACCCAATTGCTGTTACAACAATCCATATGTTTGACGGATGATATTTATCCCAAAGAAAACTGTTTAGTTGCTGTGCTGTCATGTTAAAGTCGGCACATGCTTTGTTAAACAGTTCGTTTTGTGTAATATCGGGTATTTGTAATCCGCGTTCAATAAATTCACGTTTAAGTATTGATGTTTTGTCGGATAAATTTTGATAAACAGGACCGGCTACAATACCTGCTAATATATTACCGAGAGCAACAGGCAAGAATGATGTCCCCATATACAATCCCACTTTGTCTTTTGGTGCAATCCGTCCGATATATTCGGTTATTTTCGGTGAACCTGTCATTTCGCCTACGCCAAAAATAAATATGGCGAATATTATAAAAAACGGATTGTTGGTCATTAATGTTAATCCCATACCGATAGAGCTGATAATAAAACCTGTAATCATGGTGTTTATTGGTCGCCATTTCATTATTAATGTTGAAATTATCAATTGAAATGCTATAATAAACAGAGCATCCATATTGGTGAAATATTCGGCTTTTATAGTTCCGTCGGAGCTGCCTATTTTATCAATAAGCCAAGGGAAAAGGGTTTGTAGTTTGTCATATACTAAACTTGTATCAACCCATTGTGATATAAAAACCGAAAGAGTTAAAAACAGTTGGTTATACATTGTCCAAAAACCCGAAACTATAAGTAGAAAAAATACAAGTTTTTTGTCGCTTAAAGCGATACCTATATTTTTGAGTATTTTAATTATTGATTGTGATATTGTGTCGTTGGTTTTTTCGCGTTGTGGTTCTTTGTAAATCAGCAATACAAGCATATTTACAATTATCAGTGCGGCTGAAATATAAAATACCATTTGAAAAGCAGCATCACTAAATTGTAAGGCAACAATTGGTCCTACAAAAGCTCCAATGTTTACCATCATGTAAAATATACCGAATCCGATTGATGATGTTGTTTCATCAGTGGTTTTTGCTACGGTAGCAGAAATAACGGGTTTAAACAAAGCAGCTCCCACCGCGAGAAATAAATAATTCATAAATACCGATGCAAATGTTCGACAATGCGGCATTATTACAAATGAAGCAAAATATAATGAAAATGCTATGAAAAGTGTCTTTTTAAATCCTATTTTGTCGGCAATAGAGCCTGTAATAACAGGTAAGAGATATAAAACAAAAGTACCGAATCCCATAATTATACCTTTCTCTGTTTGAGAAAGTCCCAATGCTCCGGTGTCGGTGCTCATGGTTAAGTAGTTGGCAAAAAGCATGTAAAAACCGTAATAAGCCCAACGTTCAAATAGTTCCATAGAATTGGCTATCCAAAAAGTTTTAGGAAATTTTGCAAAAACAGTTCCTAATCTTTTTATTATAGAATCTTTCATAATTTATGATGTAGTTGATAAAAATTTTGGTGAAAGATAAAAATATTATTCTGATTATTGATTTATAATCAGTAGTATTTAAATGTGTTATAAAAAATTATCTAAAAAGGTAGGGTAGTATTGCAATTTAAGCATTTGTAGGAAGTGTAATATTGTGTAAATTCAGTTGAATAACCGTTTCTTATTATCAATTTTTTGTTACAAACAGGACAGTATGTGTCGGAATATTCGGGTTTGTTGATATTGCCGAGATAAACGTAGTTTAATTTTTCTTTTGCAATATTATACATTTCAATTAGTGTATTTTCGGGAGTTGGAGGAAGTGTTTGTTTATATCGCGGAAAATATCTTGAAATATGTAATACCGTATTTTCATTAAGTTCATTGTATATCCAATTTATCATTTCGGCAAACAGTTCTAAATTGTCATTTTTGCGAGGAATGGCAAGAAATGTCAGTTCAAGATGTTTGTTGTAGTTATTTATTATTTTCAGTGTTTTTAAAATAGGTGATAATTTACTTCGTGTCATTTCATGGTAAAAATCTTCTGAAAAGCCTTTTAAATCTATATTAAATGCATCAATAACACCTATAAGCAATTCTAACGGTTCGGGATTGATAAAGCCGTTTGATACCATAACATTTTTTAAATCTTTTGATTTAGCCAATGATGCTGTTTGATGCATAAATTCAAACCATATTGTGGGTTCATTATAGGTGTAGGCAATACCTATATTGTTTGATATTTTTAAGGATTCAGCAACTATTTCTTCGGGTGTTTTTGTTATTCCCGAAATATTATCAATATTCACATCTTGTGATATTTGCCAATTCTGACAGAAGTTACATTTTAAATTACATCCGAAACTGCCTACCGATAAAATATTTTTACCCGGATAAAAATGATACAAAGGTTTTTTTTCTATCGGGTCAACGGCATACCCCGAAATTATTCCCGAAACAATATTCTCTATTTTGCCGTTTATATTAGCTCTTACTCCGCAAATGCCGGTTTTTCCTTCTTGAATTATACATTCATGAGGGCAAAGAATACATTGAATACCGTTTTTTACTTTGCGATAGAGCATGTGTGTTATTTTTTATCGACTGATTTCTTTTTCTTTTTCTTTTTCCGTTGATAAATTGTGGTTTCAACTATTTTTCGTCCGTAGTTTCTGTTGTAAACGGTTCGTATTACTGTAAATTCGGTTTTGCTGAATACAAATGATATTAATGCTGAGATATTTTCGTCGGGAAGTTTATCTTTTGCTCTTTTCCATCCCTGCATTTGTTTTATTCTATTGGGAATGTCAAATTTTTTATCGGAAATGGTAGTTTTGTTTGTATAACTTAAACAGCAAACAGTGTTTGTTGTATCAATCATAATTTGGAGCATTACGGCACCTTGCAATCTGTTAAGTTGTTTTTCGTCAAGCCCCGATAAAAAATCACGAACCATTATCGAATCGTTTGGTTCGTAATAAATGTATAATTCCTTATCTTCCATTTTAAATTTAGTAGCACAACCTGTTAATTTTTCTTGATACAGTTTTTGTGCCGAAACTTGA
>CAYRJP010000145.1:0-5974 GCA_964424425.1 uncultured Bacteroidales bacterium
AAAGGAATAAAAGAGCATAACCCCGATTTGGTTTTCCTTGATATTCAGATGCCTAAAATAACAGGTTTTGAAATGTTAGAACTGCTTGATAAGTATCCCGAAATAATTTTCACAACCGCCTACGACCAGTATGCCATAAAAGCATTTGAGATAAATGCCGTTGATTATTTACTGAAACCGTTTTCAAAAGAGAGATTTGATAAAGCACTAAACAAGGTAAAAATAAAATTAGCAGAAAACAACAAACAAGAATCGCAAAAAATATCAAAAAAAATAATTGAAACGGTTGACAGCGAAAAAACCGATTATCTTTTCAGAATAGTTGTAAAGAAAAGAGACAACATACACGTAATTCCCGTTGACGACCTTATTTACATTGAAGCAAAAGACGATTATGTGATGCTTTATACCGAAAAAAGCAGATATCTGAAAGAAAAAACAATGAAATATTACGAAACACACCTCGACCCGCGAACATTTGTAAGAGTTCATCGTTCTTATATCGTGAGAATTAATCAGGTAAAACGACTTGAACCTTACGGCAAATCGTCGTATGTTGCAATTTTACAACAAGGACAAAAGGTTAACGTAAGCCTGTCGGGATACAAAAAACTAAAAGAAATACTTAATTTTTAAAGAAAACCTGAAAGCAAAATTATAACAGAAAACTTGTCCGCCTTTGGAGGATACAAAATTAAAAGACCTAACAGGTTTTTAAAACCTGTTAGGTTTAGAAGATATAAAATATAATCAAATATATTTTATTACTTTTGTTTCAAATTAAATATTTACTTATGAAGAAAATTATTTTTTTAGCAATAATTGCTGTTATCGTATCAAGTTGCTCAAGTTTAAAAGTTACTTACAATATGGATACTTCCTTAGATTTCAGCAAATATAAAACTTACAGTTACTACGGATGGGATTCCACAAGCACACAAATTAGTCCGCATTACCGTCAGGCAATAGAATTTGCTTTTGCCGAAGAGTTATCTAAGCGAGGGCTAAAATATGACCCTTCGGGTAACGGCGATATTGTTATTTCACTGTTTTTAGCTATTGATGTTGATAAAGCAACACGCACATACAATAATTATTATGGTGGTGGTCCTTACGGATTTTATCAACCTACTTGGGGTTGGGGTTACGGATATGGCTATGGTTACGGACATCCTTATGCTTACGGAGGTGTAACTTACGAAGAATATAATTATTATACGGGAACTCTTGTTTGCGATGTTTTTGACAGAAGAACAAAAAAACTTGCTTGGCAAGGTGTAGTTTCAAAGGCTATTTATCCCGAAGATAAGGGAAAAAACATATCAAAAGTTATTGCCAGATTAATGTTAAAATTTCCCATTGAACCAATAGAATAAAAAAAATAATTATACACCTAATAAATTAAAAGTATCAGAAATGAAACAACTATTATATATTGTAATTTTATTGATAACGGTAAGTTCTTGTGCTGTTAAAATAACAGTAAACAGAGATAAGGATATTGATATATCAAAAGCTAAAACATTCAGCTATTACGGAATGACCGAAGTAAACGACTTGGTTGATGTTAATATAAAATCAATAGAAAAAGCTCTTGCCAAAGAACTTAAAAGGCGTGGACTTACTTACAAAGAAAAAGACGGAGATATTGTAATTTCACTTTTCCTTGTTGTAGATAAAAATTCAACAACAAACAGATACGGCAGCTATTACGGACAAGGACCTTACGGGTTTTACCAACCTACTTGGGGCTGGGGTTACGGATATGCTACCGGATATAACACCGTTCCGTATGCCGGAGTTCCATATCGTGAAAATGCGTATTACAAAGGAACCTTGGTAATGGATGTTTTCGATATTAAAACAAAAAAACTTGCTTGGCAGGGTGTTTTATCAAAAGCAATAGACCTTGATGCTTATAAAAAGAAAGATAAATCGGATAAATTGGCGAAAAGATTAATGAAGACATTTCCTATTAAACCTGTAAAATAAACTTAATACAGGATTCTCAAGAATATAAAATTTCCTGCCTTAAGAATAAGAACAGACAATTAACAGTTATTAATTGTCTGTTCTTATTCTTAGTTTATCATCTGATACTTTATTTATCAACTGTATAACTTACTTCTGATTTTTTGTAAATAATTTCATCACCGGGCTTAATAATTCCGCCTTTTATCACCCTGCAAAAAATTCCCTCTTTGGGCATTACACATTTTCCTACTGCTTGAAAAATTTCACAATCGTCGCCATGACATTTTTTACCTATTTGCGTAACTTCAAGCTCCACATCGCCTATAATAAACATATCGCCGGGTTTTGTTTTATATAAAACAATTCCCTTTGTGGTTATGTTTTCGGCAAATTCTCCATATTCTATTTTTCTGCCGATAATCGGCTCAAAACTCTTAACACTTTCATCACCCAACAAACTAACCTGACGATGCCATTTTCCCGAATGAGCATCA
Source organism: uncultured Bacteroidales bacterium (assembly GCA_964424425.1). Taxonomy (GTDB): domain Bacteria; phylum Bacteroidota; class Bacteroidia; order Bacteroidales; family SZUA-534; genus GH45. Next base: position 2,469 of record CAYRJP010000145.1, read on the forward strand.
TTTTCAATACCTGTTTCGTTTAATACAATAAAATCTCGCGGAGTTTTTATTGTTCCTTTCTTTTCCGAAATATTTACAGAAATTACCTCTATCATTTTATTTAAAATTTATTTTAAATCAATATTTTACATAATTAAACGGAAATCTTACCATTTTTGAAAATCCTTCGCCGGCTTCAAGCATATCTTCATCTTCTTCGTTAAAATACCAATTGATAATCAGCATTTTACCGTTTTTTGCTATCTCTTTAAAAAGTATCATAATATCGAGCAAAGCCTTTGTTGACGAAGTATTAAAATAATTCATCTTGAAATTTACAACAGTCTCATTATTAGGCTCTTTTATATACTCTTCAATCCAATCTAATATGGGTTGATACAGTTTCTTTGTATTTTCGGGTATTGATGTTCCCGAAAATTCAAATGTATTACCCGCTTTATCTAATATTATGCCGGGCGTATCTTGTGTTTTATCTAATATAAATGGTAACATATAATGACAATTAAAAGTTTATAAATCAATTTTCAAAATTAACATTATTATATTTTTAATGTTTTGTTATTCTATTATTTTTTGTGAATGAGAGTTTACAAATAAAATATCTCCTAAATTTTCGTATCCTTCAAACAGTTTTTCTTTTTCATGTTTTAATGCCTCTTTTCTGAATCCTATAAGAGTAAATCCCGCATCTTTCGATTTTTCATTTATCATCTCTTTATACGATGTTTCAATATCTCCCGAAATTACCTCAATATTTTTATGGTTAATCGGCAATCTTCCTTTTTGCACTAACTCTTTCATTCGTAATTTTGCATTTTCTATCTCTTCGGTTTTTACAATTTCAAATATTTTAATATCCGATTTTTTCCAGTCGGGATGTCCCAATATTATAAAACTCAAAAGTATCAACAAATTGGCATTTTCAGTATCAATACTGCGTATCCATACGTGAATACCGTTTTTATAATTAATTTTTTTGTTACTGCAAGCAAGTAACCCCACATCAAAATTTCCGGCAGCAACAAGCGAAATATTATCAAGTATTTCGGTAAGAGTTTCAGGTTTTTGTTTATCAAATTCAAATAACACCATATTGTTCTCCATGCCTGCAATACCCGGAATTTGTATCGCCTGTGCTATTGCCGATGTATTCGACGGTGAAATAATTGTATCAATATATACATTACTGTTTTTTTTATTTGCCTTTTTCAATAACATGTCAAGTTCATGACGTGCTTGTTCGTTGGTTGCTCTGCTGTAATATCCGCTAATGTGGTGTAAATATGTTCCAAAACCGAATTTATACGAAATCCAATCAAGCAAACGTAGTGCATTGTTTCTTTCAAAAGAGTATTTTGAAATACAAATAACACTGGGACGCCATTCGGCAAAAGCCTTTTTACTGCGTTTTTTTTGTATAAATACCTGCAAATTTCTACTCAACTGATAAATAGCATTTGCATAAATACCCTCAAAACCTCTGCGTTTTTTATGATACGAATTAACATACAAATACATTAAAGCCATAAGTGCAAAAGCAAGAATAGCATAAGGCGTGTTAATTTTAAACATTGTCCACACAGCAACAACAAATCCTATAAGAGAAAAATACCACTTTGATTTAAACGACGGTCGATACGACGGACTTGCTCCAAAATGATTTAAAAAAGAGATTAAACTCAACGAGCCGTATGTTACCATAAAAAACATTGAAATAATTCCTGCAACAAAATTCACATCGCCAACGGCAACAAAAATATATGCTATAAGAATTGTAACAATGCTTGCATTTACCGGCTCATGGTCACGTTGACGTTCTTTACCAAGCCAATTGTTTAGTGCCCTTACGGGAAATGCCTTATCAAGCGACAGAGCTTGCAATGTGCGTGGTGCTACCATTACCGAACCAAGTGCCGATGATATTGTTGATGCAGCAAGTCCCAAAGGTATCAGTATTGACCCTTTTACGGCAATATTTGACATAACAAGCTGGTTATTAATTAAATCGTCGGGCGAAGCACTTTTTGCCAATTTATAAACCACAAAAAAGTAAGTTACCATTCCTATCAATGTGGCAAGTGTTGTGCCCAAAGGAATAGATTTCGACGGTTTTTTTAAATCACCCGATAAACCAACTCCTGCTGTCATCCCTGTAAAGGCAGGAAAAATTATTGCAAATACAACAAAAAAATTATCCATATTCCTCATTCCTCCGGTAAACACGGAAAAATCATTTTGCATAGCATAATCGGTTTTACCAAGAAAAAAAGCAACAAGCGATAATGCCAATATTCCGGCAACAAAATAGAGTGCTTTTACTCCTACATTTGCTCCGCGTTTTAAAATTAATACCGCAAGAATGGTCATCGCCGTAAGGCTGACAACACGTTTTGCTATCATAAGTTGAAACGGATCGGTAAATCTTTCGAACAAAAAGCCAAACGATTCGGTAAAAGCAATTACATAAAAAGCTACGCTGATAGCTTGCGACAAATACAGTGCAAACCCGATTGTTGCTCCAATATTTAGCCCAAAGGAACGCGAAATTATAAAATATTCACCACCACCCTCAACACGCTTGTTGGTTGCTATTTCCGATATTGCCAATGCTGTGGGAATAGTTACCAAATGCCCTAACAATATTATAAGCACAACTCCCCAAAAGCCCAAAGTGCCTACCGCAAAGCCGAAACGTAAAAACAGTATTGCTCCCAATATTGTAGATATTGCTGTAATAAATACAGGTGCCGTGCCAAATTTTTTTGTCGATTGTTGAGCCATTTTATTTACTCTTTTATTTTTTCTGTCAGCTTAATTTCTTCTATAACCATTTGTTTGTCAACTGCTTTACACATATCGTAAATAGTAAGCAAAGCAACATTTACAGCTGTAAGAGCTTCCATTTCAATACCTGTTTGCCCTATACATTTTGCAAAGCTTTCGCAAACAACACCATCGTCTGTAAGTGTTGCTTTAACAGCCATTTTTGTAATCATAAGCGGATGACAAAGCGGAATAAGTTCCGAAGTTTTTTTCCCTGCCTGAATGCCGGCTATTTCGGCAATGGTAAGCACATCGCCTTTTTTCATTTGATTATCGCGAATCAAGCTTACCGTTTCGGCATTTAGTTTTATTTTGCCCCAAGCCTTTGCAATTCGTGTTTGCTGCGGCTTATGAGCAACATCAACCATATTTGCTTTTCCTTTTTCGTCGGTATGACTAAACTTTGCCATATTAATATTTATTTTTATAAAAATACGTATTTATAAATTTATTTCTGAAATATAGTCTTCAAAATCTTTATTTTTTATTTTCCAACTTCCTGTTTTTCTTGGTCCTTCACGGATAATGATTTCTTTTAGTTTTAATTTTTCAATATACTTTTTTGTATTTCGTAAATTGATATCCAATAATATTGATAATTTTTCACTACTTATTTTAGGGTTTTTGTAAATTTCCTTAACAATAATCAATTCTTTTTCTGACAGTAAATTTATAGTGTCTTT
>CAYRJP010000146.1:0-5901 GCA_964424425.1 uncultured Bacteroidales bacterium
TGATAACTCTTTTTTAAGATATTCTCTCACCTCTGTGACAGAAATAAAACACTCATTTTTTGCTATTAAGTCGGGAAGAATATCAATTTTTTCAAACATGATTTTTGTTTGTCCGTAAATACCTACAAGCAAAACTTTTATTCCTTTCTTCTTAAGTTCAAGAATAGCCTCTTCCATTGCATACAAACCACTTTGATCAACATAAGGCACTTTGTCCATTCTAAATATTACCACTTTTATATCAACGGGAATAGATTTTATTAAATTTTGAAAACCTGAAATCATTCCAAAGAACAGAGGACCGTTTATATGTTTGATATATATTTTATCACCAAGTTCACTAACTATATCCTTTTCATCTTCCCAAGTATCATCGCTATACAATTCTTTAACAGACTTTGCACTGCTTTGTCCTTCAACAATTTCAGATGCTTTAATCATAAACACAAATGATGATAATACCATACCGGCAGCCACAGCCACAAGTAAATCAACAAATACAGTTAAAAACAATACAATAAACATAATAACCGCATCGGCACGCGGAACTGATTTTATATGTTTTATACCTTTATAATCAATAATTCCAATACCTACGGTAATTAATATTCCTGCTAAAACAGCATTTGGTATATGTCCCACTAATTGACCCAGCCCAAGTAAAACAGCAGCTAAAAACAGTCCGGCAAACACACCTGATAAACGGGTTTTTCCTCCCGAATTTATATTTATTACAGTTCGCATGGTAGCTCCTGCTCCGGGCAATCCGCCTATTAATCCCGCAAACATATTACCTATCCCCTGTCCTATCAGCTCTCTATTGCTATTGTGTTTTGTTTTGGTAATATTATCGGCAACAACCGATGTCAACAAAGAGTCTATTGCACCGAGAGCAGCAAGAGTGAAAGAGAACTCAACTATTCGTATTAAAACTTTCGGGTTGGTAAGAGCAGCTAAAAATCCGAAATTAACTTCAGGTAGTCCTGTGGGAATATCCCCTTTTGAGTTAATCTTCATTATTAAATTATCAGGAATAAAAAAGAAAGCTATAATAGAAACAGCAAGTAATGCCACCAACGAAGCAGGAATTTTTTTTGTAAAACGCGGTAACAGATAAATAATGGCGATAGTAACTACTGCTATTCCTATGGAATATGGATTAACAAGTTCAGGTATCTTATGTATATTGGCAATTGTTCCGAATGCTCCGCCTGCAGGACTATCAGCTCCTATAAACGGGAAAAGTTGTGTTATTATTATTATAACACCTATTCCACTCATAAACCCTGACACTACGGGATAAGGAATATATTTAATATATTTTCCGAGTTTAAAAACTCCAAGCAAAGCCTGTATAATACCCGCTAATACAAATGTTGCAATAATAACAGGCATAGCAGCTTGAACACTGCCCAATACATTTATTGCTTCCGTAATCATTACTGCAGAAACAACAGTCATAGGAGCCGTAGGTCCGCTTATTTGTGTTTTTGTGCCTCCCAATATTGCGGCAATTATTCCCAAAGCAATAGCTCCGTATAAACCGGCAACAGCACCAAGTTCTGTTTGTTCGCCAAAAGCGAGAGCTAAAGGTAATGCTACTACTCCGGCAGTTATTCCGCCAAAAAGGTCACCACTGATATTTGAAAAGATATTCGTTTTATTATTTTTTTTCATAAAAAAACAGATTTTAATGTAACTTTTTATAATGCAATATCGTCATTAAATAATAATAATATTATTTTATCGTTAAATGTAAAACTAAAAATAATCGAAAATGTTCTTATTATTAAATAATAATATTCATTTTTCACAGTATTTTTTATTTATAAATAATACATATCGATTATAGTAGCAGGAATCAACCAATTAATTTATTATTTCAAGTTTTTATAATTTAAGATTACGAATAAATTTAAAATAGATTTTCCATTAACTAAAAACAATTTACTAAAAAAAACAATTATGAAATTTAAATTACTGATTTTGTTTTTATGGTCGTTTAGTGTAATATATGCACAAAAAACCGACTATAATACAGCCGTAAAATCTTTAAAAGAAATTACCGCTAAAGATTACCCCGAGTCTTCAACTATTTCTATTGAAAATGAAGAAGTTACAATTAACAAAAATTGTATAGGAACACGTATCAGCGAAAGCTATACAAAAATTTTAAATGAACAAGGAAAACAGGAATCAAGCCAATTGTATTTCGGTTACGATTCGGATTATGATACTGTTGAAGTTGTCCTTGTAGAAATAATTAAACCCGACGGTACGGTTAATAAAGTTAACACAAAAGAAATTCTTAAAAAAGTAAGCAGAAGTGCATTTGGAGGATTTTCAAATATTTATACCGAAACAGGCTGGATACTTACAGGTAATATTCCTAATTTACAAGTTGGCGATATTATTCATGAAGTAAGTAAAAATATAACTCACAAAACACCTATGGAAGATAACTTTTTCGACAGAATCAGTATTGAGGGTTATTCTACTGTTTATAAAAGTTATTATAAACTTACTGCTCCAAAAGATTTAAAAATTAATGTAATTCATATTAATAAAAAAGAAAATCTTGCAAAATTTGAGGAGAAAGTTGATGGTAATAATAAAATTTATACCTGCTCATTTGATTATATTCCTCAAATAATCTACGAACCCGGAATGGATGATGACAGTTTTTTCTCATATTATATAATGCTTACTACTGTTGACAGTTGGCAAGATATATCAAAATGGTATTACGGACTAGTTAAAGACCATTTGAAAACCGACAAAGCCATTAAAGATAAGGTTGCCGAAATAACAAAAGACGCAAAAAACAACGAAGAAAAAATATCGAAACTATTTTATTGGGTAGCACAGAAGGTGCGTTATCTTGGTGTTGACAAAGAGAAAAACCGTCCGGGGCTTGAACCACATGATGTTACTTATACTTTTGAAACACGTGGCGGCGTTTGTCGCGATAAAGCAGCTTTGCTTGTGGCAATGCTTCGCGAAGCAGGAATACCAAGCGATGTAATTTTAATATCAGCAGGTTATCAATTAAATCATAAAGCACCCGTTATGTGGTTTAATCATGCTATTGCAATAGCATACGACGATAAAGGCAATCCACTTCATATTTTAGACCCTACCAATGAAACAACAAAAGATTATTTGCCTCAATACGAGGAAGATAATACATATCTAATAGCTCGTGAAGAAGGTGCCGATTTAAAAATTGTGCCTGTATCGCCTGCAAGCAGAAATAATACAAATATTGATATTAATATTAGCGTAGATGCAAATAATAATGCCAACGGTAAAGTAAAAATGACTTATTCGGGTTTGGCAGATACTTACATAAGAGGTCAATTAATGAGATATACACCAAGCAAAAGAAAAGAACTGTTTCAAAAAATGATTTCAAAAATACATCCGGCGGCAGTTATCAAAGATTATAAAATCTCTGACCCCGAAAATAAAAATGAAGATATTTTTATGGAAGCAAATTTTGAAATACCAAGTTATATAGATAAAGACAAACCTTATGTTTTTGTTCCTTACGAGGCTTCAAAACTCTCATTGTCATTTATCTACAATTGGGAAATGCAAGTTTTTAATCTTACAGACCGTAATTATCCGTTTAAAATAGACAACACTTTTAGTGTGGATATTAACGAAAATATTTCGTTTGTAAATAAAATTGCCGATATATCGGTGCCTAAAACCATTGATTTAGATTATAAAGGTTTTAAGCTATCGGGTACAAGTAAACTTTCTGACGACAAAAAACAATTTACTTCAAAAGTATCATTCAGCTCTAATACAATTCATTTCAAACAAGAAGAATATAAAAATTTAAAACAAAAATTATCGGAGCTTGTGACGTTAGAAAAATTATATATGATAGGTAAAACAGCAAGTAAATAACAGCCTGTGTTTGATTTAATTAATAAACAAATAAGGCATAAAATTTAAAACAATGAAAAAAATTTTAATAATAGTATTTTCAATAATATTAACAGGAGTCTATGCACAAGACTATAAAGAACTGATAAAAAATGTTCAGGGAGCTGATAAATATCCCGATGCATCGGCAATAAATGTTTACACACAAATAGACATATCGTTAAATGCCGACGGGTCTTATAAAAAGCATGTTTATTACATAAAAAAAATACTTACTTATAAAGGAAAACACCGCTATTCTGATGTAAAACTTGATTATAATGCAAACTTTGAGACTATAGATCTTGGAGAATGTTTTTCAGTAAGAGGTGACGAAAAAATTGATATTCCGAAAGAAGCAATTCATGATAACGGAACATTTTTAACGATGTATTCACCCGAATATATCAATCAACGTCAAAAAGTTGTAAACTTTCCGGCAATAGAACCCAATGATTTTATTGTTGTAAATTATACAATAAATTCAAAATCGCCTGCTATGTTCTTTTCCGGTATAGAGCAAATGCAAGAGGCTAATCCGTATATTGAAAAACATTTTACCGTTACAGCCGACAAAAATGTCAAGTTAAATTATAAATTCGACGATAAAAAAATAGATTTTTCTAAAAAAGAAGACGGAAACAAAATTGTTTATTCATGGAATGTAAAAGATGTTCCTTTAATTAAAGATGAAAAAAACAAGCCTTCGTATTCTATTATCGGTCGTCCTGTATTTTACTCTATCGAATCAAACTGGGCTGATGCTTCCGATATTTTATTTAAGCAATTTAACTCTGTTGATTATAAGGCTGTTGCCGATATTGATTTTGTAAAAAAACTTAAAAACTCAAAAGAGAGTGATGATGCTAAAATAAAAGCACTATACAGCTATATTCAAGATAATTATGTGTTTAAATATTCATTGAAAGACGATGGTTTTAAGCCGCAAGAATTATCAAAAGTATTAAAGCAACAATTTGGCAGTGCAAATGAGTTAACTGCTTTGTTTATTGCAATGGCAAATTCTTTGGGAATAAATGTAGAACCGGTTGTAGTTCTCAGAACAATGGACGGATTAAATGCTGTAAAAGAAGTTCCATGTACCGATTTTATCAGGGGAATTTATGCTTTTCACAACGGAACTTTAATATCGTTAAGAAATCAATATCTGCCTTACGGCACAACTTGGAATGAAAAAGCATATATTATTCATAACGATAAAAATCATAGTATCAGCAATTATACTTTTGATACCAAAGGTTTGATAACCAGAAATATTGACATTAAACTAAATACCGATAATACTGCCGATGTTAATTTTCAAAAAACATTGAAAGGCGGAGAAGATTTTATGATAAGAAGACAATTTAAAAACGAAACCGAAAAGAAACGTAAGATATGGTTTACCTCAAATATTTCGGATAAATCAATAAACGTAACAAACGGTCCTGAATTTATTAACATGAGTGATTATACTCAAAATTTAAAAATTAATTTCAGTGCAAAAATTGATAACTATTTTGTAAATCAGGATAACTACATGTATTTTAAATTGCCTGAACCTGAAAAGGTTGATTTAACCATGACAGGTAACTCAAGAGAAACACCGTATCAAATAGATAATACTTACAGTATAACAGAAACTTATGTGTTTGAAAATGTTCCGAACGGATATAAAGTGATTAAACCAAAAACGGAAATTAACAAAACATATAAAACAGATAAGGTTGAAATGAGTTTTAAAATAAAATCGGAAAATAAGGACGGTAAAATAGTAATTACGCGTGAAATAATAATTCCACAAACTATTGTATCTGTTAAAGATTATCCTGAGTTTTATAACTTTATAAGCGATATACAAAAACCATTGAACAATATGGTATTTCTTGCAAAATAAAGTTTGATTTTAATTAAACCCGACTTATGCAGTAGGAGTTATGAAATAACGAACTTACGGCATTTAGT
>CAYRJP010000147.1:0-3792 GCA_964424425.1 uncultured Bacteroidales bacterium
TAAATTTACATAAATTATAATCCTAATTCGGCAGAAATATCAAGCATTTTTTGAACAGGTTTTAAAGCTCGCTTTCGCAGATGCTCAGGAACTGTAATTTCGGGAACTTCATACTTCAAAGTATTATAAATTTTCTCTAAAGTAATAAGTTTCATATAATCGCAATCGTTACACGAACAAGTAGAGTCATCGGGTGGGGCAGGAATAAATGTTTTTTGCGGATTTGTCTTTTGCATTTGATGCAAAATACCCGTTTCGGTAGCAATAATATATTTATCGGATTTATCGGTTTTAGTAAATTTAAGTAAAGAACTTGTGCTTCCGATATGGTCAGCCATAATTAAAACATCACGCTCACATTCAGGATGAGCAATAATTTTAGCTGTTGGATTTTCTTTTTTTAATTCTGAAATTCGTTCTACCGAAAAACGCTTATGAACATGACAAGCTCCTTGCCAAACAACCATATTTCTACCTGTCAATTTACTTATATAGTCTCCAAGATTTTTATCAGGTGCAAAAATTATTTTTTTATCTTTCGGTAAACTGTCAACTATCTGCACGGCATTGCTCGATGTGCAAATAATATCACTCAGAGCTTTAATTTCGTTTGTTGTATTTACATAAGAAATAACTATATGATCAGGATATTTTTCTTTAAACTTTGCAAAATCTTCTGCAGGACAGCTGTCAGCCAACGAACAACCTGCTTCTAAATCAGGCAAAAGAACTTTTTTATCAGGACTTAAAAGTTTTGCAGTTTCTGCCATAAAATGAACACCTGCAAATACAATAATATCGGCATCGGTTGATGCGGCTTTTTGTGATAAGGCAAGACTATCACCTACAAAATCGGAAATATCTTGAATTTCAGGCAATTGATAAAAGTGTCCTAAAATTATTGCATTTTTTTCTTTTTTTAATTTTGCTATTTCTTCTTGCAAATTTAAAGATTTATCTACCGGTTTATTAACAAAACCGTTACTTATTAAATTATCCATCTTTATAACTTTCTATTTATAAATAAAATTTTTACAAATATATTTCCAATCTTTGAAACTAAAAACAAACAAACAGGTAAGTTGTTTTATAACTGTAATATTTTTATAAAAAACGTAAAGAATTTTTAATACATATTTTCAAAAAACTAAAAATTTAAATACACATATTATTATATATATATTTTTTAAAAAAAAATTTAAATAAAAAATGATGATAATGATAGGTTGTTAATTTTGTTTGAAAAAATATTGAATTACTATTGACTTTTTTGATATTAACAATATTGCGACTTGAATTAACAGTATATAAATAAAAAATACTTCTATTTTTCAAGCAATTATAAACGAAATTAACAATTTGTTAATAAACGTAATGTTTAAAAAAAAATGAATATTATAGTTAAATTATTATTAAAAAAGTGTTAATTATTTGATTAAAAATTTATGCTAACTTAATTTGTTATGTCAAAAAAACGTATATCAGGATATTAAAAGCATTTAAGCAAATTTTTATTTAAAAAAGAGTTAAATTTTTAATTAACAACTTTTCGTATTTATTAACAAAATGTGTTTTTTTAATAGAGCTTGATTATCAAATTGTTAAAAATTTTGCATTTTTAATAATATTACAATCAATAAATTAACAGTGTTAAAAAATAAATATTATAAAAATGTTGATTTTTAAATTTAAAAATAAATATTCTGACTGTTAGTAAATTAAGAAAAAAAGTATTTTGAAATTAACTATTGTTCAAAAAGAATTATTGGTTAATTTTGACACCGAAAAAACATATATAATTAATAAAAGACAGAAAAGATATGAAACTTGCCATTGCATGTGACCATGCAGGTTACGAAATAAAAGAGGAGTTAAAAAAATATTTGGAACAAAAAGGACATACAGTAAAAGATTTCGGAACAAATTCAGCCGAAAGTATGGATTATCCCGATACGGCTCATCCGTTGGCTGTGGCTGTTGAAAACAAAGAGTATGATTTTGGTATTACACTTTGCGGCAGCGGAAACGGAATAAATATGACTGCAAATAAGCATCAAGGAATACGTGCTGCTTTGTGTTGGTGTGTTGAAATATCTGCTTTGGCACGTCAACATAACGATGCAAATGTTTGTTCGCTTCCCGCCAGATTTATTAATCTTGATTTGGCAAAACAAATTGTAGATGTATTTTTATCTACCGATTTTGAAGGAGGAAGACATATAAGACGAATAAAAAAAATACCTGTTTAATAATGCTATCAAATACTAGTAAATATGCCATAAGGGCTGTTATTTATCTTGCGGTGTATTCCGACAACAGTAAAAAAACAGGTATAAAAAAGATATCGAAGGAATTAAATATTCCTTCGCCTTTTTTGGGTAAAATATTACAAATACTTGTCAGACATAAAATATTGTCTTCTACAAAAGGTCCGCACGGCGGTTTTGGTTTGGGAAAAGATGCAAGCGAAATTTCGCTTTACGATATTATTTTAGAAATGGACGGCGACGATTTGTTTAATACTTGTTTACTGGGAACAGGCAGATGTAACGAAGAAGATGGCAAAAAGAAATTTTGTGCCATTCATTCCGAATTTGAAGTAGTAAAAAATCGGATGATAGAGCTTTATAAAAATATCACTATTGATAAACTTGCCAAAAATGTAATAGAAAATATTGATGATATAATATTGTGAAAATTAAATATGATTTTAATTCTTTTTTAATATTTTAATATAAATACTTCCTTTTTTAAATGTTTTTACCATATGATATTTATTTTTTAAAATGTCATATTCATTATCAGATAAATTATAAACATTAGAATAAAAGATATATTCTGAAGTGCCTGTAAATTTTTTAAATTTTCTTTTATCTCCGCAAAGGTTTATTTCATCAAGAGAAGAAACATTAGGGAAAAATGTTTCAATTTGCTCTATTTCAATATTATTTTTATCTAAATAATTAATAGTTTTTTCACGAAGTGAATAATAAGGTATATGAGCCAATGAAGCATCCCAACCTTGTGCAATTGTTTCAGGATAAATCCATAAATTGCCGAGTAAAAGATTAAATATTAATACAATAAACCAAAATTGTTTTTTCTTTTTTAGTTGAATTAATAATAGTGCGGCTATTAAAGAGAGAGAAAGATATGAAGCAATAAAATATCTGTGTCCAAAAGGATTAGTTGATATTAAAGAAACAATTATTATAAAAAAAACAGATGATATAGCCAATAATCCGACTTCTTTAATATTTTTATTTTTAAAGAAATTTCTTTTCAAAAGAAATAGTAAACCGATAAAAATTAATATTCCTATTCTGCCAAAATCAGCATAACGATGACCAAGTATTATCAGATTCATTAAAAATTCTTTAATATTTACCAGATGCCAACAGTCTTCCCATGGTGAATTAGGGTGTGTTTGCAACCATCCTTTTGTTAATAATCTCCAAATAATAAATGATAAACCCGGAATAGCCCCAATTGAATAAGAAATTATATTTTTTAAATTTAAAAAAGAGAGTAATGTTTGTTTATTTATGAAAATATAGCGTAGTATGTCAAATAATAAAACACCGCCGCATAGCATCATTCCTCTAAATGAAACTATTGATAGAAAAAAAAGTGAAACAGTTTTTAATTTTGTATTATCTTTTAAAATGGCATTTATAGCCATAAAAAAGAAAAATAATTGAATAACTTCGGGATTTATAATAATAAGTTGTGTTAAAAAAGTAGGATCTGATATTAACAATAAAAAAGCAAGTATTCTGTATTTTGTATCTT
>CAYRJP010000147.1:3892-5834 GCA_964424425.1 uncultured Bacteroidales bacterium
TTTATTTTTCATTATTATTTTTATTAATAACATTAAGTAACTCTTTAACAGCATTTTCCGAATCAATATTTCTTTTTATAAGTTCTTTTCCCTTATAAATAGAAACCTTGCCCGGTCCGGCACCCACATATCCGTAATCGGCATCTGCCATTTCGCCCGGACCGTTTACTATACAACCCATTACCGCAATTTTAAGTCCTTTTAAATGGCTTGTCGATTGTTTAATTTCTTCAAGTTGTTTTTCAATATCAAAAAGTGTTCTTCCACATCCCGGGCAACTGATATATTCGGTTTTTGTGGTGCGTGCACGGCTTGCTTGAAGTATTGAAAAAGCAGTATCGGTAATCTGTTTTACATTTTCTTTAAAAGTATTTTTCAACCACAAACCATCGGCAAGTCCGTCGATAAAAAATATTCCGCTGTCGGCGGCACTTTTCAGTTGAAAACTTTCAATATCAAATTCACTGTATATTTGCTGAATAATTACCGGATTATCAATATTATTTACAATTAAACTGTTAATCAGCGAACGGATTTCTTGTGTATAATTTTTATGAAAAGAGTAACAAACCAATACAACAGTTTTATCTTTTTTCAAAATTGATATAATATCATCGGTTAGGTGAGGGTAGGGGAGTTGCACCCAATTTTCAGTATTACTTTTTTTGTTGGTAGTTAAATACTCATCAACAGAAAAAAGCGGAAAAGTATTAGGTTGATTTTCCCAATATTTATTGTCAACAATAATTTTGGTATCGGTAAATTGTGTATTTAAAATATGTTCGCCTATGTAAATATAATCGGGCGATAAATCGGAGCTGATAAAATCCTTGTTATTGTTAAAAATAAAATCAAGGTTTAAAAAAGTTTGTTCGTTAATTTCGTTTTCAGCTGATAAGTCAGCAATTACAACCGGTTTTTCAAAATTAATGCAGGTTTTTCGTTTGTTATACGAAAAAATATCAAAAGCCAAATCGGTATGCTCAACAGGTTTGTGATTAGCAAATTGTTCGAAATGCGAAACAAGAGCTTTGGCAACGGGTATCTCCTTGGCGGGATGCTCTGTTAGCGAAATTCTTATGGTATCGCCAATTCCGTCGTGCATCAAAGCACCTGTTCCCACAGCCGATTTTATTCTGCCGTCTTCGCCGTTGCCCGCTTCGGTAACACCAAGATGCAGTGGAAACATCATATTTTCCGTTTGCATAGCTTTTACTAAAAGGCGACAAGCATAAACCATTATCCGCGTATTGCTCGATTTCATTGAAACAACAACATTTTTAAACTCTGTTTCTTTACAAATTCTCAGAAATTCCATTGTTGCTTCAACCATACCTTCGGGAGTATCACCGTAGCGACTCATTATTCTGTCTGACAGTGAACCGTGATTTGTTCCTATTCTCACAGCGGTATTGTGTTTTACACAAACATCAAGAAATTTTACAAATCTGTTTTTCAGATTTTTCAATTCATCGGCATATTCTTGTTCGGTATAGTTAATTTGTGTAAAAACAGCACGTTTATCAATATAGTTTCCCGGATTAATCCTTACTTTATCAACATATTTAGCGGCAATATCGGCTAAATCGGGGTTAAAATGCACATCGGCAACAATGGGAGTGTTATATCCTTTTTCAACAAGAGAGGTTTTTATTTTTTGCAGAGCTTCGGCATCTTTTGAGTTGACAACCGTAAAACGCACAAGCTCACTGCCTGCATCAATAATATCAATTGCTTGATTTACCGATGCTTCAACATCACTTGTTGAGGTATTTGCCATTGATTGAACACGAACCGGAAAATTGCCGCCAAGGTAAAGATTACCTATTTTAATATCATTAGTTTTTAACCGTGAATATTGAAAATATTTTGATAGAAACATATTGATTTTCAGTTAGTATCTTAAAATAAAGTTTATTTTTTACGAAATAAAAAACAAAAA
>CAYRJP010000148.1:0-5806 GCA_964424425.1 uncultured Bacteroidales bacterium
GATGCCGAATAGTCGGAGCCGCCACGTTGAAGGTTATCTATCATTCCGTAAGCATTGCGGCAGATAAATCCTTGTGTAATTACGATATTAAAATCGCCGAAAGCGTCTAACTCTCGCGTTAAATTTTCTTTAATATAAAACTCATCGGGTTCGCCGGCTTTGTCGATACGCATAAATTTAAGAGCCGACAACAGATTTGACTTTACACCTTGTTCTTCGAGGTAATACTGCATAAGTGCCGTTGAAATAAATTCACCTTGTGCAAGAATCTCCTTTTCTTCGTGCAAAGTAAACATATCGCGAGTAAACGAGCGGATAAAATCAAAATGATTTTTAATTAACCCTTTGCCTTCTTGTTTGTATTTATCAGTTTCAAAAAGTTCGTCAACCACCGAATAGTATTTGTTTTCAAGATTTATAATACGCTCAACAGCTGCGTCGGTATTTTCTTTATAAAAATACTCTGCAATTTCAACCAGTGCGTTGGTTGTTCCCGCCATAGCCGATAATACAACAATTTTTTGTTGTCCGTCGTTGATTAATTCCGCAACCTCTTTTATGCGGGCTACACTTCCTACCGATGTTCCTCCGAATTTTAATACTAACACTTTCGTAAAATTTTATATTAATAAAAAAAGGTCAGATTTTAAACCTGACCTTTGTATTTTGTATTGTTAATACTTTTATATTTTTTTAAATACAGTCAGGATTGCGGGTTTTTAATTTTTTTACCTGCAATATTTTTTATCTGTTTATGTTTTATTGAAAACATCATTCCTGACTTTTATTTTATATTTTTTCGAAGTGCAAAATTATACAGATAATTTATTTATACAAGAATTATTTTAAAAATTTAAGATAAAACAGCTTTTAGGTTACATTTTTAAATTACAAATACATTTCTAATAATTTTTTAAGCTCTTTCTTATTAGGTAAATATAATTTATATTCTTTTGCAAATATTTGTTTATTCTTTTCCGGTAAAGTATATTCTATAACAAAATCATCATTTTCTTTACACAATATTATTCCTATTGTAGGATTCTCAGTTTCTGTTTTTATTTCTCTGTCATAATAATTAACATACATCTGCATTTGCCCAATATCCTGATGTTTTAGCTTTCCTATTTTAAGATCAATTAACACAAACGAATGTAATAAGCGATTATAAAATACTAAATCAATATAAAAATGTTCTGTTCCTGAGGATATGCGTTGTTGACGTGCTACAAAAGAAAAGCCTTTACCTAATTCAAGTAAAAATTTACCCAAATTATTAATAATGGCACTTTCCAAATCATTCTCAGAATATTCTTCTTTTTGCTTAAAATTTAAAAATTCTAAAACCAAAGGATCTTTTAAAACATCCTTTTCGGATTGTATTTGCTGACCTTTCTCGGATAATTCCTTAACATCTTTTTTGTTTTTGCTTAAAATTATCCTTTCGTAAAGCGATGAATTAATTTGTCTGTTTAATTCCCTTTCTGTCCAATTATTTTCTACTGTTTCTATTATATAAAAATTCCGTTCATTTTCATCTTTAATACTCAGAAGTCTTACAAAATGAGACCAAGTAAGTTTTGATAGTGAGTTTTTTGCTTTTTCACTGAATTTTGCAGACAATGTCTGCAATTTTTTTGTTTTGTAATTTGAAAATTTTGCAGACGATGTTTGCAAAATTGGAAATTGCAAATAAAACTCCTTCATATTATATAAATTTCGCCACGAATACCCTCTTCCAAATCGTTGTGATAAATCTTTTGATAAACGTTTAAGTAATTTGGTTCCGTATTCGGCTCGTTCTTTACCGTTTTGTTCGTATTCTACAATGTAAAGCCCTATGTGCCAATATACTTCAATCATTGTTGTGTTTATCGTAGTTGCTATTTTGTTTTTACCTTCCAATAAAACTTTACTAATGATAGAAACAAGTTCTTCGTATTTGCGTATGGTTAATTTGTTTATACTCATTATTATTTTACTTTTAAACCCAGCTCATACAGAAATAGCATGTGATAAATAGTAATCAATCTGCTTTTTGTAAAACTTTGAGTTAAAGTTAGATGATTAAAAATATATTTTATTAAAATTAAATTGAAAATTTACAACTACAAGAAAATTTTCAAAATTTTATACTCAACTAAATTCTGCAACTATTAATATAAAACACTAAAATGTCAGAAATACAATAAAATACAATTTTTGTATTATACTTGAACTAAGTTTATAATATCCCCGTTTATCAAACCCAAACACCCGAATAATAAATAACAGTTACCGAATATACATTTGCAAAAATTTTGAAAGTTTTTGTATATATTTTAGTGGTGTCAATAAGAAAAAAGAAAATATTTTAAAGATATATTTGAATTGATTAAACCCGTGAAAACCCTTTTAGAAGCCCCTAAATTAACCTCCTTTACCCTAGGAGGTTATTTTTTTATGGTGATAACAGGAATATCGGTAATGCTATTTTTAATTTTATCAATTATTTTGTTGGCACACATATAATTATCGCTGCTAACTTCAATTCTAATAAGCGATGCATTCTTTTTTGATTTAATAAGTTGCTCCAACTTATCCTGTGACAAAAAGCGGTCGTTGTAAGCTATTTTGTTACAACTGTTTATGTAAATAAAAATATCATTTGACTTTTCAATTAACTTTTTATTTGAAATTGATGTTTTTTGTGAGAATGCAGTATAATCAATATTGCTGTATTGAATTGCATCTACAGAATTACTATTATGAAAGTATTTTACAGATATTCCTAAAAGTATTATTATTGAAGCTGCATAAGCCAATAGTTGAGTTTTATCAAACAATCGGTGCTCACTAAACAAATGCTTTCGTGTTTTAGTAGTTTTTTTCGATACAATATCAATAGTAGTATTCCGCAATCCCTCTACGGCATCTCTACACAGCTCACAACTGTTTAAATGCTGTTTAAATGCTTTTGTAAAATCTTCACTACCTGCATTGTTGATATATTTATACATATCGCTAAGCGAAGGACATTTTATATTAAAATTGTAAGTGTTCATCTGTATAATTTTTGTGATTTACTGAAACTTTTTATCATAAACTCTGTTACTTCAACTTATCCATAATAATTGATAAGTTTCGTTTTCCGTTTTGTATGTAACTTTTTACTTTTTTTACCGGATATCCTGTAATATCCGATATTTCAACATAGCTTTTATCTTGTAAATAAAACAGAGTAACACACTCTTTTTGTTCTTTTTTTAATTGCGACAAAGCCTTGTTAAGATTCTCTAACTGTTTTTCCTTTTCTATATAATGAGAAAAATCAGTCTCATTTTCCATAAAATTTACCGACAAATTATTTATACCCGCATAATCAAGTGATATAACTTTTTCGTTGTCTTTCAATTTTTTAAAACACAGATTACGTGTTATCGTAAGTAGCCAGTTTTTAAAATCATCAACCTTGTATTTCAGTAGATTTTCAAAAACATCGTGAAAAATATCAAGTAAAATATCCTGTGCCTTGTCGGTGTCTTTCATATATTTCATGGCAATACCGAAGACAATATGGCTGTATCTGCCGTAAAACTCACCGATAATTTTTGTATCGGCGGTGTTCTTATACAAATCAACCAACTCTCTGTCGGTTTTATCGCAGTATTTACCATTTTGATATGACAAAAAAACACTCATATAAAAAATTTTCTGTCTTAAATTTGAGTTTTAATATAGAGTTTTTTATGTATTAAATCCATAAAATTTATATATTCCAAAAAAAATATCACTAAACCGGTAGAGTTCTTGCTATTGCAAATAGTATGTTTTTATTGACAAAACCATATAAATTACTTATATTTGTACCTAATTAGTAACTTAAATATGTAATTATTATGATTGCCGCAAACTTTACCGAGTTCAGAACAGAATTGAAAAAATTTCTTGATAATGTTGAAAACAATAATGAGACACTAATCATAAAAAGAAAAACAGGAAAAGGAACTGTTGTAATTTCATTGGATGAATACAATTCAATTATGGAAACAGTTCATTTATTAAGTTCCAAAGCAAATGCCGACCACCTTTACGAATCAATTCAACAAATGAAAAACGGTAAAACCGTAAATAGCGATTTAATTGAAGACTAATGAAACATCCATGATAAGTTTATTTAACACGCACGAGCATAATTATAGCAGAAATGAAAGTGTGAAAGTGTGAATTAACAGATAGGATGTTCCGGCTAGCAACTAAAAAGTAAAAATTAATCAGATGAAAATTACTTTTTCAAAAAATTCTTGGGAAGATTATGTCTCTTGGCAAAAGGAAGACAAAAAAATATTGAAAAAAATCAATAAATTAATTAAAGACATACAAAGAACACCTTTTGATGGAATCGGCAATCCTGAACCATTAAAATATGACTTATCGGGCTTTTGGTCGCGACGAATTGAGCGGGAACATAGACTTGTTTATCAAGTTTTTGACCAAGAAATATTGATTTACAGTTGCAAATACCACTACGACAGATAAATCTAAAAAAATATAACTTATAAAATTAAAACCAATATTTTGGAAAAATTTGATGTAGCAGTAATAGGAGCAGGAGCGGCGGGACTTATCGCGGCAAGCAGAGCCGCTGAACTCGGGGCAAAAGTATTACTGATTGAAAAAATGAAAACCACAGGCCGAAAACTTGCCATTACCGGAAAAGGCAGATGTAACATTACCAATATTGCACCAATAAGCGAATTTATTAAACACGTTTACCCCAACGGAAGATTTTTAAAAGCTGCTTTTGCAAATTTTTACAACGACGATATTGTCAGTTTACTTAATAAAAACGGAGTGGAAACCGTAAATGAACGCGGAGGCAGGGTATTTCCAAAAAGCAATAATGCAAATGATATTGTAAAAGCTCTTACCGATAATGCCATAAAACAAGGTGTGGAAATACGAAATAACTGTAAACTCGAACAAATAAAAATTGAAAACAGCACAATACAAGGCATTGTATATTCTAATAATAACAAGCAAAAAACTATCATTTGCAAATCGGTAATATTATGCACAGGCGGCTTGTCGTATCCTGCAACAGGCTCAACAGGCGACGGTCATAAAATTGCAAAAATATGGGGACATAAAATTGTAGATACTCGTCCTGCTCTGGTTCCTTTGGAAACTGTTGAGAAGATTGATAAAAAACTTATCGGCTTAAACTTACGAAACATTAACGCAGTAGTATGGAGCAACGGCAAAAAAACAGCAGAAAAATTCGGTGAATTAACTTTTATAGAACAAGGTCTGTCGGGACCTGTTATTTTAACTCTAAGCCGCACTGTTGTTGACGAACTGATTGCTAAAAACAATATTGAAATATCTGTTGATTTAAAACCTGCACTCAACGAACAGAAACTTGATGCCCGATTACAAAGAGACATAAACGAATACGGTAAAGAAGAGTTAAGAAATTTGTTTAAAAAGTGGATGCCCTCACAGTTGATTGACTTTACCCTTAATCGCTTACAACTTGACGGCGACAAACTTGCCAACCAGCTAACCGGAAAGGAAAGAAAAAAAATAAGAGTGTTTTTAAAAGATTTACGCTTTAAAATATCGGGATATCGCCCATATAAAGAAGCAATAATAACAGCAGGTGGTGTAAGCACAAAAGATATAAATCAAAAAACAATGGAATCGAAAATTATAAATAATCTGTTTTTTGCAGGTGAACTAATTGACCTTGATGCCGAAACAGGCGGATATAACTTACAGATAGCTTTTTCAACAGGATGGCTCGCCGGAAGTAATTGTATTAAAA
>CAYRJP010000149.1:0-3980 GCA_964424425.1 uncultured Bacteroidales bacterium
AAAATCTCCACATTTAATTCTGCATCGGTAAAAACTTCCAAAACTGTTGCTCCTGCATTTAAATCTAAAAATGAGCTAAGTTGTTGTTTTAATTCATTACTGTTTGTTGCCGACAAGTAATTAATATTAAATGCTTTACACAGCAACTCGTTGTTTGCGTTTTGTTTTGTTTCAAAAAAATCTTTAAGCTGGTTTGTTGTTCCCGGTCCGGGAATAATTTTAAAAATATTACCGCCCGAATTGTTTATAAGCAAAATTCTTAAATTATCTGGTATGTGTCTGTTCCAAAAGGCATTAGAGTCGTAAACAAAACCTATATCGCCGGTAATTAACACTGTTAATGTATCTGAAACCAATGCAGCCCCCGCTGTTGTGCTTAAAGAGCCGTCGATGCCACTGGTGCCACGATTACAATAATAATTTACCAATTCACTTTTTGCAAAAAACTCGGCATACCTTACCGGAGTGCTGTTTGCCAAATGCAGATTTATCTCTTCGTTTAAGTTATCAAAAAAACTACTGAAAACTGCTAAATCAAATAATTTATCAACAGAAAAAATATTTTTAAATTGCTCATTTACAAAGCGTTGTTTTTCTATCCAAATATTTTTAAAAAAACCGTCGGCTGGTTCAATATTTTCATATAAATATTTAAGTGCATCTTCGGGATGCGAAACAATGGTATCGGTAAGTGAAAAATAAGTATCAATTTTTTGCGGATTTACATCAATATCGTAGTGGATAAGATTATCGGTATCTCTCAAAAACTGTTTTACAATTTTTGACACAACACTGCCACCAATGGTTATTAATACTTGCGGTTTAAATTTATCAACTTCGGCATTTTTTATATTTTTTAAAACAATGTCGTAAATATTAATAATTTCTTCGCCGTAAATATTTGATGTAGCACCGGCAAGCACCACAAAATTTTTATCGGTTGCAAGCAAATTTGCCAAGTTGTTTATTTCCCTTTCGGGAAGATGAACGCCTGCAATAAGCATAATTTTATCGGCATCGGTTACGGCATCAATCAATTTATCCAGTTTATCCGTTTCAATATTAAGATTATTCGATATATCGACAGAATTGTGAACTATTTTAATCTCTTCGGTATCATACAAAGGTTCTCTGAAAGGAACATTAATATGAACAGGTCCTTTGGGATAAGAAAGGGCATTGTAAAATGCTGTTTCAATTTCGCTTTTTGCATTTAAAATATGTTCATCGTCAACGGGTAGTGAAACCGAATAGCGAATATGATTTGCAAAAATATTATCCTGTCGTATTGTTTGCCCGTCTTCTTGGTCGATAAGTTCGGGCGGACGGTCGGCAGTAATTGCTATTATAGGAATTTCTTGATAGTATGCTTCGGTAAGTGCCGGAGCAAAGTTTAAAACCGCTGTGCCCGAAGTGCAAACTATTGCAACGGGTTTATCGGTTTGGCGTGCCATTCCCAAAGCAAAAAATGCGGCAGAACGCTCATCGGGAATTGAGTAACAGGTAAATGCGGGATGATTGTCAAAAGCAATAATCAACGGAGCATTTCGCGAACCGGGAGATAATATTACATTTTCAATACCGTAATTGAAACACTTTTCTACAATTAATTGAGCCGATTTTTTATTACTTGAAATATATTTTGAGTTTGTAAAGTTCATAAACAGATATAGGATTTTTAAAGCGAATATTTAAATTATTTATAAAAATGTTAATCCTATTTTTCTTCCCAAACCTGTTTCAAAAATACGAATAAGTGTTGAAAGTTGAATATTTCCTTTTGCATTTTCAAGTTTTGATATATAACTCTTTTTGGTTCCTGCTTTTTTGGCAAGTTGCTCTTGTGTCATATTTTCTTCTTTTCGTGCCTGTTTCAGCATCTCACTAATAATAAACATATGAGCACGTTCTTCAAATTTATTTCTTTTCTCAGAACCTGTTTTTCCGTATTTTTTATCTAAAAGTTCATCAAAACTTTTTACTCCCTTATAGTTATTCATTTTCTGCCTCCTTTTCTTTAAAATATTCTTTCTTTAATTTTTCTGCTAATTCAATTTCTCTTTTAGGTGTTTTTCGTGTTTTCTTTTGAAAACTATTTAGCAAAATAATTAAATTACCTTCATCGAAAAAACAAAATATCCGATAAATATTCGATTGATATTCAACACGTATTTCGTAAAGTCCTGTTGTTGATTTTAAATATTTAAAAAACTTTTCAGGAATTCTGTCAACTTGTTTTATTAATGTTAATACAAATTCAATTTTTTCTTGAACTTTATTATTTTGTTTAGAATAAAAGTTGATAAAATAATTTTTATAAAATCGAATTTCTCTTATCACATCACAAAGTTATCATAAAAGTTAACTTTTTGCAAAAAAACAATAATGTTATTTCAACATTTTCAACAAACTTTCCAGTGTTTTAATCTTTAATTTAGTTTCTTCCCATTCTTTTCGGGGATTTGAATCGGGAGTAATTCCGCCACCTGCATACAACACAATACCGTTGTTAAATGCTTGCAGGCATCTTAAATTTACAAACAGCGATATTTCATTGTTTTTTACCGTTCCCAAATATCCGGTATAATATTCACGGTCGTAACCTTCGGTTTCAAGAATTAATTCAAGCGATTCCTTAACGGGAAGTCCGCAAATGGCAGGTGTGGGATGTAATTTTTCAATAAATTCGCCAAATCTGTTTTTTATATTTTCCGAATTAAATTCTATAATAGTTTTCAGATGAACCATTTGTCCCGCTTTTGCTGTTTTTGGTCCGTCTTCGGAATACTCTTTAATGTTAAAACCGTGCAAAACACTTCTTATATGCTCGGTTACAAGTTCTTGTTCTACAATCTCTTTTTCGTTCCACGAAATATTTTCCGCATTATCGTAAGGTTGAGTTCCCGCTAGCGATACGGTTGTTGCCGTTTCG
The DNA here is from genome assembly GCA_964424425.1 of uncultured Bacteroidales bacterium. GTDB lineage: Bacteria > Bacteroidota > Bacteroidia > Bacteroidales > SZUA-534 > GH45. The sequence goes on from CAYRJP010000149.1 coordinate 2,933, forward strand.
TTGTTTACCGAAAAAAGAAGTTCGGGAGTAGCTCCTGTCCAATATCCTGCTTCGGGAATAAAAACCTGATAAACAAAGGCATTGGGATATGTTTTGTTTAATGCTTCAAAAAGTGCCGGCATTTGCTCAATATTGTATTCGGGTATCCACTTGTTTCGCGAAAGCACAGCTTTTTTTATCCCTGTTTTTTTAAATACCGATAAAAATTTATTCACCTGATTAATATGCTCTGTTTCAGATGTTTTAATATTTGAAGTGAATTTATCTTTGTCGGCTTGCGGAATATTTTTTTTACAACCGGTAAAAATATCATCCGAATATTTTTTCCCGAAAGGGATAATATAAACAGGCAAGTGTTTGCAAATTTGAAAAGGAGCAAAAACAAAACCCTCTTGTTTGTTTATATTTTTTGTAGCATAAGTTTTTATAACATCTTCGGGTTTGCAAAAAGCGGTGTTTACCTCATCTGTTTGCGGAAGCGACCATACAGCAAACGGTATTCCGCATTTTATTGCTTTTTTTATAAAATCGGTGTTTAAAATTTGTTTGCTCAATTTTTTAATCTTTATCAATTACAATATTAGTCATTCTGCTTATATTAAGCAATTGTCCGTTGTTGTCGGTAATTTTTATTTCCGATACGTGAGTGAGTTTTCCTTTATGGATAAGTGTTGCTCTTGCGGTAACTGTTCCGTTGCCCACACTGCGAACGTGGTTACCGTTAATGTCTAAACCTCTCACATCTTGCTTATCAATATCAATAAAAAGATACGACAATGCACTGCCAACCGATTCGGCAAGAGCCATCATAGCACCGCCGTGTAAAATCTTTGCGGGATTGTGTGTTTTTGAATTTACCGGCATTGTAGCCTCAATATAATCGTTGCCCATTGCTGTAAACACTATGCCCAAATAGTCAATCATAGTGCCTTTTACCACATCGTTTATATGTTTCAACATCTGATTTTTATCCATTGTATCTTATATCAAAATTATCCATTATATACAAAAACCAATATGTGTAGTTTTGTCTGTTTTGTTTTATGCT
>CAYRJP010000149.1:4080-5784 GCA_964424425.1 uncultured Bacteroidales bacterium
GCATTAGTCCACAACAAAGGAGAATGGTATTTTGTTTCGGCACGTTGCTGGATAAGCATTTCGCCATTATCATTAAAAATAAAAACCGAAAAAGCTCTGTGCAACAATCCCTTTTGATGCACAGTATCTTTATTTTCGTATCCGATTATGTTATCGTCGGTATCTACAAGTGCTATAAGTTGATTTTCCGAATTATCCATATTCAGCTTTTATGAATTACAATTATACAATGAAAAAACGAAATAATAATTTCATTTATCTTCTTTTTTTTCATTTTTAAAAAACTTATTTTAGTAAACCTTTAATTATTGATAATATCTTATTTTGTATAAGCAGCTAAAAAAGATGAAACATCCATGATAACTTTATTTAACACACACAGCTTGTTCCGGTTTACTCTGATTTTTTTGGAGAAGTTATTTCGAAAAGTATGATTATAGCAGTAATGCAAAATTGAAAGTGTGAATTAACTAACAGGATGTTTCATCTGACAACTAAAAAGTAAAAATTAATCAAAGAAAAAATTAAGTATAATTTTGATATATTTTTATGAGAACAGATGATTTACATAATTTGCTTGAAGAGCTAACTACTTACGATGCAGAAACTCAATGGATTGAGTTTAAATTAGGTGCTGGTAGTATTACTAACGAGCAAATAGGTGAATATATTTCTGCAATAAGTAATGGTGCAACCATAAGCAACAAACCTTTCGGTTATCTGATTTGGGGAATTGATGATATTACACACGAAATTAAAGGAACAAATTTTTGTTTTACCAATGCCAAACAAGGCAATCAAGATTTAGAACTATGGATACGAAATTTATTGCATCCGAAAATTAATTTTGAAATATTTGAATTTATTTATAAAAACAAAAAAATAGTAATATTTCGCATACCTGCCGCCAAAGCTGAACCTACTTATTTTAAAAAGAAAGCTTATATTCGTATTGGTAGTAATAAAACTGATTTGCATAATTTTCCCGAATACATTCGGTTAATATATAATTCGTTAGAAGATTGGAGTGCAAAAATTATTAATAATGCAAGTATTGAAGATTTAGACGATGAGGCTATAAAAATTGCCAAAATAAAATTTAAAGAAAAAAATAGTGACACAAATTTTTATAATCAAATTGATAGTTGGAATACCCAAACTTTCTTAGATAAAGCTAAAATTACTATTAACGGAAAAATAACCAATACAGCCATTTTATTACTTGGCAAAGAAGAAACATCTCATTATTTGTTACCGTCAATTGCTGAAATTACTTGGAAATTAAAAACAGAAGAAAAAGCCTATGAACATTTTAGTTGTCCGTTGTTGTTAAATACTACAAAAATTTTACAAAAAATTCGTAATATCAAATATAAATTTTTTCCTGATAAAAAATTATTAGCAACTACTGTTGATAAATACGATACACGAACTATATTAGAGGCTTTGCATAATTGTATAGCTCATCAAGATTATTCTCTAAACAAGCGAGTTGTAGTAACTGAAAAAATTGATAAATTGATTTTTACTAATGCAGGTAGTTTTTACGAAGGTTCTCCTGATGAATATCTTTCGGGAGAAAAAACACCGGAAAGATACCGTAATCCTTGGTTGGTAAAAGCAATGGTGAATTTAGGAATGATAGATACAATGGGATACGGAATTCATACAATGTATCTTTCTCAAAAAAATAGATATTTTCCT
>CAYRJP010000150.1:0-5772 GCA_964424425.1 uncultured Bacteroidales bacterium
TTTAAACAATTATTGGTGTAATATTGAAACTTAAACCTTTTATTCATAGATTTAATTGATGCCTTTGTATTATGATATTTGTTTGAATAACCTGATGAGATAAAAACATTATCTGTGGATAAAAGATAATTTCCTGTTTTAATAATTTCTCTTGTATATTGAGGGAAAGCATAAAGATTCCAATAAACCAATTTACATTTTTCTGAAAAAGGGAGCATGTAAAAATATTTTGGCGAAATTGATTGCGAATATTCTCCACTTATAAATTTATCGTAATAATTTGATAAACTATGATAACTAAATCCTAAATAAACATTTTTTATTTGCTCGTTGTGTTCTAATATTTTTTTTAATTTATAATAGGAAAAATAAAATGATTCCGAAGTAGCTGCTAAATTCTCACTTCCTATTAACAAAGAATCTGCTATTCCTTTTTGAAAATGAGAATCTCCGATAAATAATGTTGATACTTTATTATCTATTTTATAATTAACATTGTTTGAAACATAAAAAATAAAAAAACACCAAATAAAAATAACTGCCAAAAAAGGTATTAAAAATAAGAGTATGTTTTTAAAAAATATTTTCATTAGTTAAATTATTGATATTTAGTTACATCCTTTTTAATTTCATTAACTGTTTTAATAATAGATGTTTCTTTTTTAAAATTGGAAATAAATAAATTCCTGCTGTTTTCCCGCGAACAAAAATATTGTAACTATTATTGCATAATACATAGCCCACCTAACAGGTCTTTTCCATTTAAAACCTAATTTTTCTATTGCAAATTTATTTTCTCGCCCCAGCCATTCAATTAACAAAAATATTATTATCAGCAAAGATATTGTTAATGCATTTCTTGTTCCGGGAAGATAAGGAATAGTAAAAAAAGATTTTGAAAAAATAGTTGATAAATAAGTTAATGCATGACTAATATTTTCAGCTCTAAAAAATACCCAAGCCAAAACAGTTAACCAAAAAGTTGCAGAAATATTAAAAAACTCTCTTGCTGTGGGTAAAAATTTACCTTGTGCTACAATATTTGTATTTATTCTGTTTTTATTAAGCAATAACAGTGGAAGAAAGTAAATAGCATTTAAAGCACCCCAAATAATAAAAGTCCAATTTGCTCCATGCCAAAAACCACTCACAATAAAAATTACAAATGTGTTTCTTATCTTCATCCAAGTTCCTCCACGACTACCACCCAACGGGATATACAAATAATCTCGAAACCAAGTTGATAAAGATATATGCCATCTTCTCCAAAATTCTGCAATATCCCTTGAAAAATAAGGAAAAGCAAAATTTTGCATTAAATCAAACCCAAATAACCTTGATACTCCTATGGCTATATCGGAATAACCTGAAAAGTCTCCGTAAATTTGAAATGTAAAAAATAATGCCCCAAGCAACAATGTGCTTCCTGAATAATCTCCTGAATGATTAAAAATTTGATTTGCAATTTCTGCGGCATTATCAGCAATTACAACCTTTTTAAACAATCCCCAAAGAATTTGTCTTAATCCGTCAACAGCTTTATTATAATCAAATTCTCTTTTTTTGTAAAACTGCGGTAATAAATGCGTTGCTCTTTCAATTGGTCCGGCAACCAACTGCGGAAAAAAACTTACAAATGCCATAAAAGCAATAAGATTATTTGTAGGTTCAAGTTTTCTTTTATAAACATCAATACTATAACTCAATGTTTGAAATGTATAAAAACTAATACCGACAGGTAGAATTATATTTAATCCTTGTGGATTTATTTTATATCCGAAAAAACTAAATGCAGCTACAAAATTGTCTAAAAAAAAGTTATAATATTTAAAGAATCCCAGAAAACCAAGATTAACTAATATACTTGTCCAAAGCAAAAGTTTTCTTTTTGTAGGATTCTCCTGTTTTGCTAATCCACGACCAACAGAATAATCAACCAGAGTACTAAATAGTATCAATGATAAAAAACGCCAATCCCACCAACCATAAAAAACATAACTTGCAACAACTATTAAAAAATTTTGAAGTTTCAAGTTTTTATTTATTACAAACCAATAAAGTATAAATACTATTGGCAAGAATATTGCAAAATCTAAGGAGTTAAAAAGCATTTATTTTCTATTCTTCTTAATATTTATGATACTCATTGCTTTTTACTTCATAATATACAATGATTCAATTACTTATAATATAAATTAAAAAAACATCTCTTTATTTACTCACTACTATTTTTATTTTTTACCCCACCATAAAGGATGTGCCAACATTTGTATTCTATCTCCGGGTTTAGCATTTTTTATTTGTTCTAAAACATCAGAAAAACTACCTACATTCCAATTACCCCCACTATCAGAATAGTATTTTGTATAATTGACAAAGTTAGCTTCGTATTCAAAGCCATACTCTGACATTGAGTGCTCTCCGATTCTATAATCTTTACCTTCATAAGTTACATACTCACTTTCTGCAAAATCTGAAAATATTTGGTAATTAGAAACTGTTTCATTTGCAATGGTTGAACCGTGAGCCACACTTCCATTCACAACTATACCAAGACTTTTGTAATAATCTATCTCATCTTTATTAAACTGAAACGGATCTAATCCTCTTTTTATCATTACTGTCAACAAATCATTATGTATTCCTATTTCATCTCCTAAGTTGTAAATTTCGCGATACAAATCATCTAAACAATGGTATCTGTTAATACCCTCATCGGTAAATTTACCATAGTATTTTGCTGTTGCTAAAATATAGTATGAACTTCTAATATTGTAGCGACTCTCTATATGTGCCATTTCCAGAGCTTTAAACGGATGACGATCTACATCGTGACGCATACCAAACATTATCTTACTATCGTTTATTGAGTCTTTAAACTCATTTATAGGTAAAACAATAAAATTTGTATCTGATAATATTTTTAACAACTCTTCATATTGAGCAAAAGTAAATACGGCTCTATCATCTTGCGACTTTCTTGTTAATTTTTCCAATTCACTATATGTAGGATTTTCAGGATATTTATCTTTTTTACAACTTATTATAAAGCCAAAAAAAGTTATACTTAAAATAATAAATACTTTAAAATTTATATGTTTCATTTACAAATCAAGTTTAATTTATTAAAAAAAATTGTAGCATTTTTAATATAATTCATTTTTACCTCTCGGTAATTTTATAATTAAAAATAAAATATCTATTTAAACTGTTCTCTGTATTGAGTTGTAGTATCAAATATACGACGAAGTATTTTCTTATCTGTTTCGGTAAGTTCAATATTGCGACGTTCCATAACAAGTTTGGCTACTTCAAACGATTTTTCGATTACAGTATCCGAAAATCCGTGAGAACCGCCCCAAGCAAAGCAGGGAATAAAATTACGCGGGAATCCCGAACCGAAAATATTTGCTCCTACACCTATTAACGTTCCTGTGTTAAACATTGTGTTAATACCGCATTTTGAATGGTCTCCCATTACCAACCCGCAGAATTGCAATCCGGTTTTTATAAAACGGTTTTTACTGTAATTCCACATTTTTACTTCCGAATAGTTATTTTTAAGATTTGAATTATTGGTATCTGCTCCAAAGTTACACCATTCACCTACTACGGCATTGCCTAAAAACCCGTCGTGACCTTTATTTGAATATGCAAACAATACTACATTATTTAACTCTCCGCCAACCTTTGAGTATGGTCCTACTGTGGTAGGTCCGTAAATTTTCGCACCCATTTTTACAATACTTCCTTCGCAAAGTGCAAAAGGTCCTCTAATGGCAGAACGTTCCATTATCTCGGTATTTTTACCAATATATACAGGTCCGTTTTTAGTATTTATTGTTGCACATTCAACCACAGCTCCGCGTTCTACAAACACATCATTATCACCCAATACCGTGTTGGTTTTGCTCAATGGTTGCGATTTGCGTCCTTTGGTAATTATTTTAAAATCGTGTTCAATGGCTTCGCCGTTCATTCTGAAAATATCCCATAAAAAATTCACTTTCGAGAAATCGGATACCGATTCTATAACTGAATAGTTATCAATATTTTCATAGTTAAATTTATGAGTTTGTTCTTTGTTTAATCTCACCGCACAAATCAAAGCATCTTTTTTTAACACATCGCCTTGATTCAATGTTTCTATTTCGGAAATCAATTCGGCAGTGGGGATTATCGAGCTGTTAATCAATATATTATCTTCTGATATTAAAGTTGGAAACTTTTCCTGCAAATAATCTTTTGTGAGATATGAACATTTACTGCTAAGATATTTTTCCCATTTTTCTTTTAATGTCATAATGCCCAACCGTATTTCACACACCGGACGGGTAAAAGTTAAAGGGCGAAGTTCCTCCCAAGTATAGTCGTCAAATAAAATATAATTCATCTCAATATTAGTTTAGGTTTCTTAGGTGTGTGAAAAATAGAAATATTAATTTAAAAACCAAAAACTAAATTGATACTTGTCAACAGTAATTACTCAAAACCTGAAAAAACAGTAATTATAAACAAACTATTGATTATACTTTTTCTTTGAAATAAGTTCGCCTTTACTATTCCACATTTTCCAAGTTCCTGTTTTTTTACCTTGCAAATAATACATCTCAAAAAGCAGTGTCCCGTTGTCGTCCCAAATAAGCCATTTACCGTCTTTTTTATCGTTCAAATAATTTGCTTCGGCAATTTTGCGTTTGTTTTTATTGTAAGTTATCCACTTACCGTGTTTTTTGTTTTGTTTATAACTCCGCTTTTCTTTTATATTTCCGTTTTCAAAATACAGTATTATTTCGCCGTTTTTCATACCGTTTTTAATATACATCTCCACTTTTTTTTGTCCGTTGGCATAGTATTCGGCATAGTTTCCGGTATAAAGTTCATTACTGTTTTTTTTGTAAAACAATCCATCATTACCTTCGGTTATTTGTGCTAATGATGTTAATGTTACCATTAATAAAATTATACTGATTATAGTTAGTTTCATATACTTAAATTTTTAAAATTTATAACATTTTTTTACCATATATCCGCAATAATATTTGTAATATTAATTATTGAAAACAATCAGACCTAACAGATTGTATTAAACTGAATGGAATTATTGTTAAATAATCAATAAAAACCTGTTAGGTTTTGCTGATTTAAGATTCTAAATAAAATATCCCACCAAAAAGTGGGATTTATTTAATATTTGGATGACTGCCGAAAAAACAGAAGTAAAAAGCAGTTGTGCAAACCAATAAATTTATTCGTTTACGGTTTTTAAACCTATTTTCACCGAATTGGCAGGTATTGCAACATTGACATCTTTTATACTTATTCCTTCATACGAAATATAATTTACATCAATATTATATTTGCCCGGCTTAACAGCAGAAAAAACAAAATTTCCGTCTAAATCGGTATAAACAGCTTGCTTGGTTTCTTCGATAACCACTTTTACGCCCGTAAGAGCCTCACCTGTTTGTTGGTCAATAATTGTCCCTGACAACATTGCAACAGTTGTAGTTGAATTGTTCGGTTTCACTTCACTTTTTTTGTCGGTTTTGTCGTTTGATGCATAAATATTAATGCTTACCGATAAAACTAATACTGCAAAAATCAGTGTCTTTTTCATAATATTTTGTTTTTTTAATAATATCATTTTTTGTATTCTGTTTTAAATTACACTACAAATGTAACTTGCATAAATGACTTAAAAATTACACTAATATTAAATAATTGTTAATTTGAATAAGTTTTGTTATTTGTGTAAACTCCACTAATAAA
>CAYRJP010000151.1:0-5771 GCA_964424425.1 uncultured Bacteroidales bacterium
GATGTTAAAATTGATGTTAAGCTGATTATTGATAAACTTATTGCAAGAAAATTACCGTTAATGGAGATGGCTATTGATATGAATAACCTTGATGCTCCCGGAGCTGAAAATGGTTTGACTCTAATGAATAGTGTTAATGCTTATTCAACAGAATTGGCTTTACTATCTTATCATAAAAGTGATAATTATAGTATATCTGATGCTGAAAGCAGAATAAATTATTATGGCAATGTTGAAATACCTACAGCAATATTTAACGGTATTGAATTTATTCAAGGGGGTGGAGATTCTTTATTTAATATGTATTATAATTATAATACAGCATATTATACGGCAGGGACTCAAAAAACACCCGTTAAATTTTCAATTTTCCAAAAAGATTTTGATGAAGCTGCAAATACAGTTACTGTTGGTATAGCACTTGATGCTAAAGGTGTTGTTACAACACCCGAAAATGCTGTTCATATTGCACTTACTCAATCGCGAATCAAAGAAGAGTGGAATGGAATGAATGAAGTAAATAATGTTGTAAGAGAGTTGTATAACGGAGCTGAAGGTGTTACTGTTGATATTGATAGTTTAACAAAAAAAGATACCGTTTATGCTACTTTTACTCTTAAAGAAGAGTGGGGCGGACGTCCTAAATATTTCAATATAGTGGCTTTTGTTCAAGGTAAAAACACCAAAAACGGCGATGATTCTAAATATGTTTACAATGCCGATATGGTAGAGGTAGAGTCTGAAAAATATTATACCGTTAATTTTATCGGTGTTGACGAAATATCTCATGACACTATTGATATTAAAACCAAATTGAATAATAAATTTAAATTAACCAATTTAAGTATTGGAGCTTATCAAGCTGTTTTTACAAATATTGAAGACGAAGATTGGGTTTATGATGTTCAATCTTTCGGATATTTCGATTTTTCGGATACCCTTAAACTACGTTCTGATACTACTATCGTAGTTAATATGAAAAAAACAGATATAGAATATATTTGGCATGAAGACTGTGATAGAATGACAAATTATCAAGTTCCCGACGGATGGAAATTTGTAAGACCAACAAATGATTGGAACATATATGTAATAAATGATTGGAACAAAGGAGGGAAACAGATTTATAATTCTCCTTATCAATATGATACATTGATAATATATACTCCTAAAATTAAAATTGCTGAATGTGGTTCATTATTCTATACTGCTTATGGTTCTAGTAGTACTGTACCTAATATTATTGTAGGTTACACAACCGATACTTCAGACATTAATGCTGTTGTAGGATTAGATACACTATTATTATCAAAAAAGGATTCTGTATTTAGAGTTGATTTAAGAAATATATTTACTGTTGATTCTGTTCATTTTGTATTTAAATACGATTACAATGATACTGCATTCGGTACATTTTATATTGATGATTTTGCAATAACAAAATTATCTCATAATCCTCATTTGAGTAATATTATATTATCAGCAGGAACAATGAATCCTGTTTTTAATAGAGATACTCTTAATTATACAGTAATACTTCCTGTTGGAACAACTGATGTGCCAACTGTCACTCCGGTAACTGAATATGAAAGTGCAAGTTATGAAGTTACTGATGCGACAGCTATTCCGGGAACAACAACAATTAAAGTAACTGCCGAAGATCAATCAACAGAACTTACTTATTCACTGTATTTCTCTTCTGCTAATGCATATTTAAGCAGCATTACTTTATCTGATGGAAGCAGTTTAACACCTGTATTTGACAAAGAAACTTATACATATACTGTTGTTATGCCTTCATCTTCATCTGCAATACCTACTGTTAGTGCAACTGCTGATGATGAAAGTGCGGTTGTAGAAATAACTAATGCAACGGAAATACCCGGAACCGCAACAATTAAAGTAACTGCCGAAGACGGTATTACTGTATTGAATTATTATGTAAATTTTACTTCAAACAATACATATTTAAGCGGTATTACTTTATCGGATGGTAGCTTATCACCTGATTTCGATAAAGAAACATATACTTATACAGTTGTATTGAGTTCTTCTACTGCAGATATTCCAACAGCTTCTGCTGTTACTGAAGATTCTAAAGCAACAATTGTAATAACTGATGCAACTAATATGGCTGAAGCAACAACTATTGTGGTTACAGCAGTTGACGGAACTACTCAGGCTACTTATACAATTAATTTTACGTCTGATAATGCATTCCTTAGCAGTATTACACTATCCGAAGGAACTCTTAATCCCGAATTTGATAAGGAAACATTTACTTATACGGTAGATGTACCTATGGGAACAACAGATGCTCCTGATGTAACAGCTGTTAGTGAAGACCAAAATGCAACTGTAAATATTACTGCTGCAACAGAGGTGCCCGGTACTACAACAATTGTTGTTACTGCAATTGATGGTTCTACTCAAAAAACTTACTCAATTGACTTTGTTTTAGGAATTAATTATGCTCAATTCTCGAATGTGAAATTATATCCTAATCCAACAAAGAATGTTCTTAATATTATCAATACCAATAATGTAAAATCTATAAATATACTCTCTTTAGATGGACGTATGGTATTAATTAATAATGAAATAAACTCTAATATTAAAATTGAGTTGAATGATTTGTTAAGCGGAACTTACATTGTTAAGATACTGTTTAACGATGGCTCTGTATTAAATAAAACTATTATCAAACAGTAGTTTTCTTAATAAATTAGTAGTTGTTATTTTTTAAAAGGAGCAAGAATTATTCTTGCTCCTTTTTCAAAAAATTTAGGACTTCTCATAGTAAAAATATTTTACAGCTAAAAAAATCCTCGTGGATATAGTTACTTACATTTACATAGTTTTTAAAAATCAGTATTCTTTTTCTTCAGCTGTTCATGAGGATTTTTTATAATTTTTTTAATATCTGCAAGCATATCGAATATTTATAGTAATAATATATTAATACAATAAGGCAAAAGAAAGAACTAAATACTAAAAATCTTATTTAGTATTTTTATTAATTTTTTAAACACAAAAAAATGAAAAAACTAACACTATTTATTATAATTTATATTGTTTCACTAACAAGTTATGCTCAAGTAATTAAATCAATATCCGATAATGTTGGCTCAAATAATAATAAGTTAATTTATCCCTCGCAAAAATCAACAAAAGACGACTATAAAATAACTGTTCAGGCGGTTAATAAATATATTTCAGGTGTAGAAATGAATTTAAAATTTGTTATTTATAATAATTCATCAACATATAATTTTGGGAAATATTTAAAATTAACTTTCCCGCAAGGAATAGTCCCTAAGGGAGGTAGCGATCCGTTATCGCAAATTAGTTATGCGGCATATAATCAACAACCGGCTTATTTAAACGACCCTGACGGTTTATCAATATCATGGGGAGATGAAAGTGTAACATTCGGAGGTATTCAACCCGGACATACCGAATTTTATGTCACTGTTGATGTTAGCTCTTCTATTACCGATTCTGTAACGGTATCTTATTATGTAAAATCATCGTATTACGATGGTTCTGATGAAAAAGAATTTACAGGAGATATTAAAGTTTATTTAATTCCGGATGTCCCTGATTTAAAACCTTTTATTACAGGATTCTATTCTGAATACTTTTCTGTTCCTTTCGATCAGGTTACAACTACAATAGATGCTGCTGTAACCAATCTTGGTGATACTTTAACCGAATCGGTTAATTATACCATGAAAACAGAATTAACATCATACAATAAATCTGAAACAATATCTGTTCCTCTCGGAACTTACGATTACGATACTGTGAAGTTTACTGATTTTACTCCGGCAGGAATAGGGTTAGAAACTTTTTATTTATCTGCTGAAGCTTCAAATGATTTTGACAAAACAAACTCAATAGATAGTGTTGATATTAATATAAGTAAAACAGATTTAATACGCGATAACGGACATATTATCGGAGCAACCGGTGTATCTTCAAATTCGACAGATGGAATTATCGGAAATATTTTCATCGTTAATTCAAAAGATACTTTAAACTCTGTTGTTTCGTATCACACATTATGCAAAGAAGGAGAGAGCTTAAAATCTGTTGTCTATTCTGTCAACGATGAAGGAGCTCCCGAAACTTTATTGGCAACATCTTATCCCGTTTATTTTACTACTCAACAAAGAGAATATGTAACATATTTCCCCGAAGATGGTGTTGTTTTAGAAGCCGGAAAATATCTTATTGGTTTGGTTGAAGATAAAAATTTAATGGCAATAGCAATAACATCTACTCCTTTTATTGATTCATCTGCATGGGCTTATTTTCAAAATAAGTGGAACAATTTGGGAACGTTGGGATATCGTTATACATTTTATATTCGACCTCAATTTGGAACTAAAATTCCTGATTTTGATATTGTAATGGATACCGTTGCTGTTAGTAGATATGGTGCATTAAACGAAGAATTGACAATAACGGGAGCTTTTACAAATAAAAGTATTTATGCTATTAATTCTATTGATTTAGGATTTTGTATTGACGACAACGAACCTGTTGTTCAAACAATTACAGGATTAAATGTTTATGATAAATATAATTTTAAACTTACGGAAAAAATTAAACTTACGGAACTTAAAGATTATCATGTAAAAATATTCTTGGCAAATCCCAACGGTAATAATGATGTTAACCAAACAAATGATACTATTAACAAAACTATTACCGCTGTAGAATATATTCCCCCCAAACATGTTATTGGAGAGGAAGCTACAGGAACAGGATGCGGAGAATGTGTAAGAGGTCTTGTTTTTATGAACTTATTAGACGAACATTATCCAAACAAATGGATTGGTATTTCTGTGCATAACAACGATCCCATGGTTTTAACGGAATACGATGATAGCATTAACAATCATATATCACAATATCCAAGTGGATTGATAAATAGAATTGTAGAAAAAGACCCCAAAGATTTCAAAAAAGAATTTAAAAATCAGTTAAAACAAACTGCTCCGGTGGATATATCGCTGAAAAATGTAAGCTATAATAATGAAACTCGTGAATTATTATTTAGCTTAAATGCAAAATTTTTAGCCAATATTAACAATGCTCGTTTTAATGCTGTAATTACTGAAAATGATGTAACAGGAACTTCTGCCGGTTATGCACAAAGTAATTATTATGCAGGCGGCAACAATGGTAATATGGGTGGATATGAAGATAAACCAGACCCTGTTCCTGCATCCGATATGGTTTATAATAATGTAGCTCGTGCTTTATTGGGTGGTTGGAATGGAACTCCAAACAGTATTCCTGCAACAGTAGAACCTAATGATAATATATCGTATTCTTATTCTGTAACTTTAAACGAAGATTGGAATCCTGAACAAATAAATATTATAGGAATGGTAATTAACGGCGATGGAACTATTTTAAATGGTATTAAAGGTGATATAAGAACAGATATTAAATCTGTTAAAGCAAATAATTATTATGATATTTATCCAAATCCATTCGGTAATTCACTGATAATTAACAATCTAAAGAGTGCAAAACAAATTATCATTTGTAATATTATCGGACAAAAAGTTTTATCGGTAAATATTTTAAAAACAACAACAGAAATAAATACCGAATCACTAAATAAAGGTATTTATCTTATAACAATTATTGATAATAACAATAACATTTTTACAACAAAAATAATTAAACAGTAGTGTAAGTTATCCTTTAAAGATTAAAAGCCCGACATTGTTTGTCGGGCTTTTATTGTTAAA
>CAYRJP010000152.1:0-3433 GCA_964424425.1 uncultured Bacteroidales bacterium
CCGCTAAAGCCCATAAATGCCATTGCCAAAATACCGGCAGTAACAAGAGCAATAGGAACACCTTTCATCCCTTTGGGAACTTTCATAATGTCTAAGTGCTCACGTAATCCTGCAAAAATTACAAGTGCAAGAGCAAAACCTATAGCTGTTGCAATTGAGAATACTACACCTTCCATTAGATTATAATTCTTTTGAATAGTCATAATTGCTACTCCAAGTATTGCACAGTTAGTTGTTATCAAAGGTAAAAATACTCCTAACGCTTGATAAAGAGCCGGACTTACTTTCTTAAGAATAATCTCAACTAACTGAACTAATGCGGCAATTACAAGAATAAATGTAATTGTTTGCATAAATTCAATACCAAGAGGCTCAAGAATACCTTTTTGAATAAGATATGTAACAATGGTAGCTATTACCATTACAAACGTTACGGCTCCGCCCATTCCTGCAGCTGTAGATATCTTTTTAGATACACCCAAAAAAGGGCAAATACCTAAAAACTGACTTAATACAATATTGTTAACAAATATTGCGGATATAACTATAATTACATATTCCATAATTTTACCTCCTAAGCTTTATTCAATTTATTAACAATTGATATTAAATATCCAAGCACCAAGAATGCTCCCGGAGCCAAAATAAATACCAACATTCCGTAACTGCTGTCAAATATTTTAATATTAAATACCATTCCGCTACCCAACAGCTCTCTTGCAGCACCTAATATTGTAAGGGCAAATGTAAATCCAAGCCCCATACTTAGTCCGTCTATTGCTGACGATACTACATTGTTTTTAGATGCAAAAGCTTCGGCACGTCCCAATACAATACAGTTTACTACAATAAGAGGAATAAACAAACCTAAACTTTCAAAAAGTGAAGGTAAATATGCCTGCATACTTAGTTGAACTACTGTTACAAACGATGCAATAATTACAATATATGACGGAATACGCACTTTATCGGGAATACCGTTTTTAACTATTGAAATTACTATATTTGACATTAACAATACAAATGTAGTGGCAAGACCCATTCCAAGTCCGTTTATTGCTGATGTAGATACCCCTAATGTAGGACACATTCCTAACAAAAGAACAAATACGGGGTTCTCTTTTAAAAATCCTTTAGTAAAATTTTGCCATTGATTCATTATTCACCTCCTTCTGTTTGTACAGATGCTTCAGTTGCTTCTGCAGATTGATTTGAAGAACTTTTCATATATGCGTCATAAGCACGCTGAACAGCGTCGCAGAATGCTCTTGAACTGATAGTTGCTGCTGTAATTGCATCAACATCTCCACCGTCTTTTTTAACTATTAACTTAAATTTAGCAGGGTCTTTTCCAATAAATTGCCCTTTAAATCCGGGGTCGCTCATATGAGAACCTAATCCCGGAGTTTCTTGATGTTGAAGAACCGAAATGCCGTGGATAGAACCATCAGGATTCAAACCTACCATAATCTTAATTAGTCCGCTAAAACCTTTCATGGTATAAGATTCAATAGCTGTACCAATTAACTTACCATCTTTTTTTGCAGGGTAAGCAGTTACAGAATCTCCTTCTGCCAATGCAATTTTAAATTGATCAGCATCAGGGTTATTTGTAAATTCAGGTACAACCTCCTTAATAGCATTAAGTTTTTTATTAAGATTAGCCTGTGCAATAGGTTCTTTGGTTGCTTCATATACCAAACCCAATACTGCTGATGATATTAGTGTTACTAAAAACAGTGCTAATACCATATTGATAAATGAGGATTGTTTAGTTGCCATTTTTTACCTCCTCTCCAAATCGTTTAGGTTTTACATATAAATTAATAATAGGCACAAATGCATTCATAATAAGAATAGCAAATGAAACACCTTCGGGATATGCTCCGAATGTCCTGATAAGCACTGTTATTACCCCGATTCCTATTCCGAATATTGCCATTCCTTTGTAGGTCATCGGCGATGTTACCATATCGGTAGCCATAAATATTGCTCCCAACATTGCACCACCAGTTAACAGATGAAACATAGGATCTGCAAATTTTTCGGGACTTGCAAGGTGCATAATTCCTGAAAATACAAATATTGTTCCTAATGTATAAACAGGTATATGCCAAGTAATGATTTTCTTATAAAGCATATAAGCAAATCCTATAAGCAAAGCAATGGCACTAATTTCTCCCATACTTCCACCTAAGTGTCCCAAAAACATATCCATATGCGACGGCAGTTTGCTCATAAGACTTGAAACACTTTCTCCGTTTTTTAATCCTTCCTTTAAAAATGCCAAAGGTGTTGCACCTGTTTCGGCATCAATATATTTTGTTGCAAATTCCAAAGGTTTAGGCCATGTTGTCATTTGCACAGGAAACGATATTAAAAGAAAAACACGTCCTACCAAAGCAGGGTTAAACGGGTTTTGCCCAAGTCCGCCAAACGACATTTTACCAACAGCGATAGCAACAAAAGCTCCGATAATAATAATCCATATCGGAAGATTCGAAGGAATATTAAAAGCTAGCAATAAGCCTGTTAATATTGCCGAACCGTCGGTAATGGTAGGCTCTTTTTTTATTATGTATTTTTGAATGAGATATTCAAATACTACGGAACTTACAACAGCAACCGCCGTTACTATTATTGCACTTATTCCAAAATAATATACCGATGCGGCAAAAGCAGGCATAAGAGCCAGTATCACACCATACATTATTTTTTTTACGGAATAATCCCCCGATACGTGTGGCGAGGGCGATACATTCATTAATCTATCCATTTTATTCCAATATTATTGTTTTCTTGATCTGATTATTTTACCCACAGTAGCTTTGCTTAATCTTATGTAGTCAAGCAACGGTCTGTCTGCCGGACAAGTGTAAACACACGAACCACATTCAATACAATCCATTGTGCGTTCATTTTCCGACCTGTCCCAAATTTGATTTTCAGAGAGAGTCATTAACAAATACGGCTCTAATCCCATAGGACAAACAGATACACATTTACCACATCTGATACAAGGCTGAACAGGGCGTCTTACCGCCTCTTCTCGTTTAAACACTAAAACTCCCGACGAACCTTTGGCTATCGGTGTGTTTATTGTGCTTAGTGCTTTACCCATCATAGGTCCGCCACTTACAACTTTACCTGTATCTTCGGGTAGTCCGCCGGCAGCTTCAATAAGCTGTTCGGTAGGTGTTCCTATTCTTACCAAAAAGTTAGATGGTTTTTCAATTGATTTTCCTGTAACGGTAACAACTCTTTCAAACAGAGGTTTGTTTTTTTGCACTGCTTCGTAAACTGCATAAGCTGTTCCCACATTATGCACCACGGCACCAACTTCAATTGGTAATGCTCCCGAAGGAACTTCGCGATTCATAACTGCTTTAATAAGTTGTTTTTCACCTCCTTGCGGATATTTTACTTTTAAAGC
>CAYRJP010000152.1:3533-5771 GCA_964424425.1 uncultured Bacteroidales bacterium
TTAATTATTATTGCAGGACGGCTAAATCCCGAATTATCAACAATATTGTCAATTTTAGCAACTGTTCCCGAAACTGATGAATGAATATTTGCAGAAACAAAACCGCTGCTTTTGGCTATAAGTTGCCCTACTTTTACCTTGTCGCCTTTTTTTACGACAGGAGTAGCGGGTGCTCCAATATGTTGTCCCAATGGTATTTGAGCAACTTTTGGCAATTCGGCGGCAGTGATAGGAGCATTAGCCGAGAATTTATTCTCGGGCGGATGAACACCACCTTTTTTAAATGTTTTTAACATATTGTCTCCTAATATTTTAATTTACAAATTAAAACCAAATAAAATTTTAAATTACAAACTTTATTTTTCTTCGGCAACCTCTTTTATAGGTTTCTTTTTAGCCGGAAAATTTATCTCGTGAATTGCATCGGTAGGACAAACCTCAACACACTTACGACACAATTTACATTTGTCGTAATCAATATACGCAAGGTTGTTTTCGATGGTAATTGCATCGTGTTCACAAACTTTAAAACATTTTCCGCAACCGATACAAGCTACCGAACAAGCTTTTTTAGCAACTCCGCCTTTGTCTTTGTTTACACACGAAACAAAAATTCTGCGACTCTTAGGTCCGACATTTCTAAGCTCGATAATGTCTTTCGGACAAGCCTCAACACAAGCACCGCAAGCAACGCAGTTCTCTTCAATAATAACCGGAAGCCCTGTTTCGGGATCCATATACATTGCATCAAACTGACATGCTGCAACACAATCGCCGTGTCCTAAACATCCGTAAGAACATCCTGTATCGCCACCGTAAAGCTGAGCTTCAATGGCACACGATGTGGCTCCATTGTAGTTATTTACTTTGGGACGATTGTCACAAGTCCCGTTACAACGAACAACTGCCAACTTCGGTTTGGCAGCAACCGCTTCGTGTCCAAGATATGACGCTATGGCTTTCATACCATCGGCACTTGATACCGGACAATTCAAATTTGAAATGTTGTCGGCTTTTACCATTGCTTCGGCAAAACCTCTACATCCGGGAAAACCGCAACCACCGCAATTTGCTCCGGGAAGCATCCCTTCAACTTCGTCAATTCGCGGATCTTCTTCTACTTTGAATTTTTGTGCTACAAAATAAAGTATCACCGCTGATAAAATGCCTAAGGCAACTAGCGAAACAATGGTCCAAATAACTGTAATACTCATATTACTAATAATTTATTATTGAATTTCAAATATAAATGATTTTCTGATTGAATTTCGTGTTAAATATAAAATTCCGTAATACGGAACCAACATCAACAGTGATATTAACCCGCCTTTAAGTTCATTTATTTGCAACGATGTGCATATTATTAATGATATAAAAACAACTAAAAACGGTAATAAATATCCTAAAAACAGTGCTTTGAAGCCCATTGATTCCTTCCCTACTATTGTTACCCATTCGCCCGGATTTACTTTTCGTTTGCCGGGAATGGCATCAATAATTTTCTCTTGAACATCGGATGCACTGCATGCACCTTTTACTTGGCACGATACGCATGCTGCTGCACTAACAATTTTTACCGTAACTTTTTCGGGTGTTACGGTTTCTACAACTCCTTGATGAGAAATTATTCCCTCTTCCATTTCTGTTTTTTAATTTCTGACAAAAGTAAAACGTTTGTTTTGTAAAATAAAGAAGTATTAACGAAAAATGCAGTTTTTTGCTAATTTAGGATGAATTTAAATAACAATATATGTAAATACATTTATATATTTAAAATACAATGAGTTGAGATGTTAAATATTGTTTCACAAACGAGTTTTTATGAGAATATATTCAAATTATATGCTGTTAAACTATATTTTTAATAAAAGTATTAATTTGAAATAAGAAGTAACAGGCGTAAATTTAAGTCAAATTATTGTTAATAAATATTAAGTTTAGCCATGAACAAAAGTCCGATATTTATAATTATAACTATTTTGGGTTTAAGCAATATGGTTTTTTGCCAAACAAAACCTCTGTTTTTTGTTGATAAAAACACAAAAGAACCTGTTGCATTTGCTACCGTTACGACAGACAGCAGTAGGATGTATTTTTTGACCGATATTGACGGTAAAATATCATTCCCGTTAGATGTAAATAATAATTTAACATGGCGTATCAGCCATTTGTCGTATGCTTCGGGTAATTTCAAAACCGATTATTTTTTGTCGCATGATACTGTTTATCTAAAAAAAA
>CAYRJP010000153.1:0-5769 GCA_964424425.1 uncultured Bacteroidales bacterium
ATGCCGTAAGTTCACTATTTCACAACTCCTACTGCATAAGTCGGGTTTAATTGTTATTAAATATCTATAAATCAGCAACTCACATCATGACTCCGAAAATACGAGACAATCTTTATAAATTTAAGGATATACAACATTTTTAAAAGCCTGTTAAAAACAGGCTGCCTGATAAGTTGTTGTATGTTTTAATTTCACCACGTTAAAACGTGGTGTTAACTTAATTTTGTAAACAATTAGTACCATTAAAAAATTAAATTTTACTTTACAGACACACACTATTTATTTTTGAGAATATCTAAAAAATATTTATATCAAAAAAAGTCAAGTTTTGCTTTGTTAATTTACTGAGCATTAATGTTTTAATTTTATTTGTAATTTTACAATTATAGCAAAATCTTGGCTTTGAGATTAAAAAAATCTGTGGATAAAATTATTAATAAGTGAAGGATTTAATAACATAGGATAAACAAAACCAAACACAGCACCCCAAAAATGTGCTTCGTGTCCTACGTTATCAACATTTCGTTTGCTCATATAGCTTGAATACCACAAATACAATATTCCGAAAAGAATGCCGGGAATGGGAATAATCGCAAAAAAATAGATCATATTCAACGGGGCGAAAAAAATACTTGCAAACACAACTGCCGATACTGCTCCCGAAGCCCCTACTGCACTGTAATTATAGTTATCTTTTTGTTTTACCAAAGTTTTAATTGACGATGCAATAATTCCTCCAATGTATAAACCCAGATACAAAAGCAAAACATTATGTCCAAAATAGTAAGCAAAATATTTTTCCATTGCATTACCAAATGAATAAAGAACAAACATATTTACAAACAGATGTTCCCATCCCGCATGCAATAATGCATGAGAAAATAATCGATACCACTGTTTGCGTCTTACTATTTGATACGGATTAAAATTATAACGATAAAAAAGTTCCTGACGATTAAATGCAGCTATTGAAAATAATACTGTTACAGCTATTATTATAAGTGTAATCATTTTTAAAAGAATATTTATATAAATGTAAGTTTATAAAGGAAAAATATTAATCACGAGGACTAAATTCAAAAGGAATTTTTAAAATGGAAGCGAAATCAAGTCCGAGACGTAGCATGTCGTCATCAATACTTTCGTATGACCATTCAACAGATAATTTTCGCCCTTCGGAATACATATCGTCAAGCGTTTGTAAAATGCCAAAAACTTTGTGGTGTGATGATGTGCTCAAATATCTAAAAAAGAATTTACACTGACAATTATCAAGATTACAGCCATCAGTGTTTAGCCATTCTTCTACCGGAGTATAAATTTTATTTACATCTTCGGGTGTTGAATTACCCATTATCTGAAATATCGATAAATCGGCATCCAATAATATTTTCGGACTATCTTCTGTTGGTTCAAATTTTAAATATCCCAAAACACACCTAATTTTATTGTTGTAAATCAAAAAATTTTGAATAAACAGCAAAATTTTCGTCATCAAATATAATAAAAAATACCTTTTTTAAAGATTTGTTATCATTTAAAAATTCTTCAACAGTTTTTTTTGCAATCTGAGCAGCCTGTATCTTAGGAAAACCGTAAACTCCGGTGCTTATATTGGGGAATGCAATTGTTGCAATATTATTTTCAACCGCAAGTTTTAAACTGTTTTTATAACAATTTGAAAGCAACTCCTGTTCATTGTATTTACCACCGTTCCATACAGGACCTACTGTATGAATAACATACTTTGCCGGCAAATTGTAACCTTTAGTTATTTTTGCTTCTCCCGTTTGACATCCGTTAAGTAATCTACATTCGGCAAATAATTCTTTCCCCGCCGCTCTATGTATGGCTCCGTCAACACCGCCGCCGCCCAATAATGTTTTATTGGCTGCATTAACTATTGCATCAACTTTAAGTTTTGTAATATCTCCCTTTTGAATTACAATCCGGCTGTCACTCATTGTATTAATCAAATTTTGAAATTATCTTTTTAATCTGTTTTACCTTTTGTTCAAGCATCTCAGGTGTTTTGGCTTCCGCCAATAATCTGAGATAAGGTTCGGTATTCGACGGACGAATATTAAACCACCAATCGGGGTATTCTATACGATACCCGTCGAAATCGTATATTGCGGTAGGATCTTCTTTTTGTGTAAAAAAATTGCGAACCGCTTCCATAGCTTCTTTCTTATGGTTTATTTTAAAATTTATTTCTCCCGAATTTGCATATTTTTCGATACACGATATCAATTCTGAAAAACTTATTCCTTCTCTTTTTTTACGAGAAATTATTTCCAATACTATCAAAGCTGCCATTATTCCCGAATCGGAATAATAAAAATCTTTAAAATAATAGTGTCCTGCAAGTTCACCACCGTAAATGCCGTCAATTTCACGCAATTTAAGAGCTGCAAAAGCCCTTCCTACTTTCCACATATACATTGTGGAACCAAACTTTTGGATATATTCGGCAACGGCTTTCGATGTTCTTATGTCTTGCAAAACATACCCTTTAAGACCTTTTTTCTCAATAAAATAATGAGCCATAAGTCCTATTATCAAATCAGGCGGAATAAATTTGCCGTTTTCATCAACAAACATTACACGGTCGGCATCTCCATCAAAAATAATACCTATATCGCATTTTTCTTTTTTTACAAAAGTTTTAAGGTCTTCAACATTACTTTCAATCAGCGGGTTTGGCTCGTGATTGGGAAAAGTTCCGTCTAATTCGCTATACAAATAATGAGGTGCTTCTTTTAAAATATCTTTAATAAAAAGAGCTGCCATACCGTTTGAACAATCAATAGCAATATTAAGATTTGAAACATTGGATAAATATTGCCGTTGAAAATCGAGATAAGCATCTTTAACATCAAATTCCACAATTTTACCTTTTTGAGCAGATACTTTAACAGACTTTGTTTCAATCATATTCTTCAAATCACCGAGTCCGGTATCAAAACCTACGGGCAAAGCATTTTCACGTGATACTTTAAGTCCGTTATACTCTTTTGGATTGTGCGATGCCGTTATTTGAACCGATGCTTTAAAATTATATTTGGCTGTTACCCAATAAACAAATGGTGTTGTGGCAAGTCCTAGATTATAAACATCGGCTCCGGCATCGTTAATTCCTTTACACAAATATTCAAACACTTCGGAAGATGATACTCTGACATCACGTCCCACAAGAATTTTATTTGTATTTAACAACTCCGGTAAAAAAAAACCGATTTTATAAACATCTTCTTTATTAAAGTCAGTATTATAAATACCTCGTATATCGTAAGCATGAAAAGCTTTCATTGTATTTTGTTTTTTTGTTTAAATAAAATGCAGAAAAACACCTCTCGGTTTAAAATAAGAACAAATTAACCGACAATTAGTTTATTTTATTTAAAAATTAATTCATGGTTATCATTTGTGGTTGCGGCTCCTCAAAATATGTTTCGGTAAAGTCAAAATATCCTATTGAATTAATATAGATGTTTTTAATATTAGAACGCAAAAAATTGTATTTGTTCATATTGTCAGGAGCAGTAAACTCTTTCATAACATAATACGGCGGATTACTTTGAAACTCATCAATATGTTTATCGAGAAAATCGGAAACATAATTATTATTAACCCCAACAACCATGTCTAAAGCACCATTTTCAAACATCATCAGTTCTTTAGGCGGTGATGTAATAAACGATATTATTATTGTATCAATAAAAGGTAACTTAAGTCCTTGATTATTTTTCATAAAAAAATCGGGATTTGCCGTAAGAGTAATTGCGTGTCCAAATACATCGGGATTTTTAAAACAGTATGCCCCCGAACCAACTGTGCTTTTAAAGCCGTATGCTTCAAATGCTTCTTTCGGAAAAACCAAAGCATTTGTACTTGTAAGAAAATGAACAAAAAGCGGGTCGGGTTTTTTTAGTTTAAAAACAATTGTAGTATCATTTATAACATTAATACCATTTATATGAACGGTTTTGTTTTGAAATGATAAATTCAACAAAGAGTCTGCTCCTTGAATATTTTTCAACTGCGAAGATATTTCATGTTTTAAGTTAACATGAAAATGAGCAATTTGCTCAATACTGTATTTAACATCAGCAGCTGTAATTTTACGCGTTTTTTGTGAGTTTTTAAAGCATTTATCTTTTTGAAAAACAGCATCTCCATGTAAATAAAATGTATAAAGAGTCTCATCCTTTTCTACTCTCCATTTTTTAGCAAGCGAAGATGTAATTTCTATATTACGAGGATTATATTTAAGCAATCCTACATAAACATGATTTATTATTAATTGTTCGCTGAGTTTAAGTACTTGTCCCGGGAAAATAGTTTCAGGGACATCACTTGCATTTATTTTTAATGTTCCTCCATATTTTTTGTCTCTGGTAATAGGTTTATTACAATTTGTAAATAACAGAGAAACAACAAACAAAAACAGTAGTATTTTAATTTTTATAATCATATTATAAAAATATCAAAAAATATTACATATTTATAATAAAATACTGTTTTATTTCTTTTTAAACGTTTCAGTTTTAATTCCATAGTTTAAAAAGTAGTCGCCTTTTTTCAAATTACTAATGTCAACTTTTGCACCATAGCCTTTTAAAACTAGATTACCGTAATAATTATAAATTTCATACATTGTTTCGTGAGAGAATCGTATTTCGGTAGTAGGTTTTGCAGGCTCAAAAGTTACGGGCGGCAACATTGAACGATAACGCAATTCTTTACTGTATCTGGGTTTACGAGTATAATCTATCTGTTTTATTCTAAATCTGTTATACCCTGAGTGCGGATGCACTTTTACTGAATATTTATTTGTTCCGGGAGTTCCTTTTCCCTCAACTTTAGCTACTTTAACCCATTTATTCCATCTAAACTGTTCTACAATAAAAGGTAACGAGCCGCTTTCTTTTGTAGTTATCCAAGTAAAGTTTCCTTCTCTGTCTATTTTCAAAGAAGAAGCAACATAAGTACTCTGCGGTTTTAAAACTTCGGGGTTTATAACTTTCGGCTTACATCCGTCTTTATGTTTAATAATTATTTCAAGTTTATCGCCTTTTTTAAATTGATATACTGTTAAATCTATTTCAAAAGCACTTGAATTTATTTCGTCAGTTGATAATTGTCCGTTTACAGTTACTTGATAAACACAAAATCCCACACCCGAAGATGCAAAAGGATTCATAACATAAATATTTTTCCCTTGGTAAATGCCTTTTAATACAATCTCTCCCGAAGCAAAAACTGTTAATCCGACAAATAAAAAAAGTATGGAAAGAAATACTCGTTTCATCCGCTTATAGTTTTATATTTTGCTGTTTGGCAAATATTACAATCATACTCGTATTTTTTCAATAGTATAGCCTTCGGCTGTTTTATTTTATTATATAAATTTATATTCTCGTATATGTGTTAATTCTTAGGGTTATCTTTTTTGGTAAATTCACACAAAAATAGTTTTTATTTTCAAAATTTAGTTTGATAATCAACCAAAACTAATATAAATATTTATTTTATAAAAATATCATACATATAAACTTTTGTAAATATATTCATATTTTTATACTAAAATAACAATTTCTTATTTTTTTTATTTTTATTGTGTTGGTTTTCAACAAATAATAAATTGTCTTTGTATATTAATTTTTTTTGCTTTTTTTATATTTTTTTATCTGCTATTATTCTGTTTGTTATCTTAAACAAATGTAAATATTCGATATTGAATATTTTTATTTATTTTGTAAAAAA
>CAYRJP010000154.1:0-5683 GCA_964424425.1 uncultured Bacteroidales bacterium
TTTTTTTGCTTTGGGCTGATTGGATAAAATTCATCTATTTGAACAAAATGCAATCCCGAAAGGTCGGGTTTTTTGTCAAGCATCAACCCGTTTTCTTTCATAAGGTTCATCGCTTTTTCCTCACCCCAATGTGTAAGAAAATACTGAGTCCACTTAATAAAATGTTCGGGAGTTTTCCCTGTGGGAAGACTAATAACTCCATTGTGATTTTCAGCTACCCATTCCAAAAATCGTAACGAAGTGAGCAATCCCAAGTTGGGAAAATTGGGAACAATAATATAAGGAATACGTGCTGAATAAAAATTTCTGTTTGACCGATCAAAAAATTTCTGTTCAACATTTGAGAAATCAGGTAATTGCATTTTTAATATTGTTTTAAGAATTTATTTATTTGTTGATTTTTGAGTATCTTTTTTATTATTTAAACTTAATAGTTCATTATATTTTTAGCTACAAATACATAAATTTATTGATTTATAAATAATTAGGCAATAATAAAACTCTACAATTATCTTTCTAACAATCAATAAATTACACTAACACACAACGAACTATTATAAACTAATATCATGTGCAAAATACACATGATATTAGTTTAAATATAATTATATTTATGAAGAAATATTATTAGTCAACATCCCACCAAAGAGGAGTGCCTCCCGTATCATCGCCACCAAGCAACTGAACAGCTTTTTCGTAACCATCGGGATTATTTTGTTTTTCGTTAACAGAAAAGTTAAGACGTTTAACAAAATCTGTTGTTGATATCTTACCTCCACTTTTATTAAGAACCACAGGAAACAGTTTTGGATAACCTGTTCTACGGAATTCACTCCATGCTTCCATTCCTTCGGGGAACATAGCAATCCATTTTTGAGTTATAATCTTTTGAAGCATCTCATCATTTGTTGTTGCTTCATCAAAATTAGGGGATGTAAGATTTAAATAATCAGGACCGAAAATTCCTGTTCCTGTCAATTTAACACTATTAGTATCATGTTTAACATCAATATATTCAGCAGCTTTATTTGAACTTGCAAGATAATCATCAGCTCCAGAAAGCCCATACTGATCAAATGATGCTTTTACACCCATTTCATACAACTCTTTGGCTGTTCCGCCCATATTAGCCCAACCTTTTAGAGCACCTTCGGCACGTAAAAAGTAAACTTCGGCGGGAGTCATAAGCACAGCCGGAGATTCTGCAGTAAGGTTTATACTTGAATGATCAAGATACTCTGCTTTATCAACTAAATTGATACCTTGACGGATTCCTTTATATTCATAACCGGCAGCAATAGCATCGGCATCTTTTGTAGGAGTAAAATATTTAGCCATTCGAGGATCGTTATATCCTTTAAGAATAGACTCCATAGGAGCACCCATTCTGATATCTCCCCAAGAATTTGCAATAGCGGCAACAGGATGAGTATATCCTTTTCCCGATACTTGAGCATTTGTAGCTTCAAGAACACCATATTTATTACTCATTGCTTTTTCAGCTTCTGCCTGTGCTTTAGTCGGGTCAATATCAGAAATTCTCATTGCAAGACGCAATCTTAAAGAGTTAGCCCATTTAATCCACATTGTATAATCACCGCCAAACATTTGGTCGTATTTTGTAAACGGATGAATATCAGGATATTCGGTTACAAACTTATTGAGTAAATCTACAGCTTTATCCAAGTCTGCAAAAAATGCATAATACGCATCCTTTTGGCTGTCAAACTCACCACCTGTTTGCGAATCGCCATAGTGAGTATAAATAATTGGTCCGTATTGATCGCTTACACGGTGCATAGCTTCTACTTTAAGAATCAAAGCTGTTGCATAAAAACTGGGATATTTCTCTTTTGTAAGTGTTTCTACCTGATTTTCAGCTGTCATAAAATATGCATAAGTATAATCCCACGCCGAAAAGTTCCAACCGTCAACCAAAGCATAAGTCATATTGTTTACGTTTCCTGCAAAAGGAGTAGGAGTCATCATATAACCCGAAAACACATCGGCATTAAGGTTTTGCATAATCTGGAAAGTCCAGTTAACACCCCAGCCCCAGTTAAAATTACAGTAAATCATTTGTTGCATCTGAGGGAAAAAACCTCCGATAAAATAGTAGTCTGATTGAAGTTGCTCATTTGTAACTCCACGCTCATCAATATTCATCTCTTCAAAATCGCTCGTACAAGATGCGAACAGAAGTAAACCGCTGATAAGCAAAGTTGAAAATATTTTAGTTTTTGTCTTCATCTTAATAATTGTTTTGGTTTAGAAAGAAAGTTTAATATTAAATCCAAAGCTTCTGGTTGTTGGCATTCCAAACACATCAACACCTTGTAAGTCGTTTCCTGTTGACATTACTGCGTCAGGATCGTAAGGAGCATCTTTATACAAAAAGAATAAATTTCTTCCGATTAATGAAAGACTTGCACCTTTAATTACAGAACCAAATATTGATTTAGGGAAATTATAAGATAGAGCTAATTCGCGTAAACGAATATTTGTGGCACTGTAAACATAGTATTCGGAAATACCGTCACGACCTCCTACTACATTGTAAAAACCTTGAACATCGGTAAATTTATGTCCGTAAACTTCCACATAACCGGCATCACGTGCATCGGCTGAAGCTTGAGAAACTCCCCATTGGTCTAAATCGGCTTGTGTCATAGAAATTACTTCACCGCCAAATCTACCGTCAATTAAGAAACTTAAACCAAAGTCTTTATAAGTCAACTGAGCATTCCATCCCAAAGTAAAATCGGGATTTGCATTGGCTATTTTCTTAAAGTCTGTGCTTTTTGTAGGTAATCCGTTATCGTCAAGAATTAAATTACCGTTATCGTCACGGTCAAATGTTATACCGTAAATATCACCGTATTCACCGCCTACGGTCATTCTCATCCAGTAAGAACTACTTGTTTGGTTTCCAAAGTTAAAATAGTCCATATCGGGATGTAGTTCGATAACCTCGTTTTTGTTTTGAGCAAAGTTAAAATAGTTTTTCCAGATAAAATCACCATTATTAATCGGATGAGCACCAAGAACAATTTCAAAACCTTTGTTTTGAATATTACCCGCATTTACATAATACCAAGAATATCCCGAACCGGCAGGTGCAGGTAGTCTAAAGAATTGATTCTTAGTATTTGTTTTGTACCAAGTAAAATCAAAAGTTAACATATTATTGAAGAATCTCCACTCTGTTCCCAATTCGACTGATGATGACATTTCAGGTTCAAGATTTTCAAAAGGAGCTTCCGAATTGTAAATTAAACTTCCTCCGGCTGCCATTTTATGAGTAGGATAACTCATATAAGCTGGAATTGAATTACCCACTTTACTATAAGAACCTCTTACTTTACCGAAAGTTATTTGAGACGGTAACGAAACCATATCGGAAATAACAGCTGTTAAACCAACTGATGGATAAAAGAATCCGCTGTTCATACTATTGGTATAAGCCAAAGACGATGACCAGTCGTTACGTCCTGTTATATCAAGAAATAAATAATTTTTATAACCGATTTGTGCTGTTCCGAATAACGACTGTTGCTCTGTTTCTCCTTTAGTTTCCTCCAAATAACCGATACCCAACATATTTCCCAAAGTAAATACATTGGCAACTTCTAACCCGTCATCACGTGAATCGAGTAATGTAGCTTGATGTTTTACGTGATTTATACTTGTTCCTAAAGTTGCAGTAACTGCAAAATCGTTAAAATCTTTATTGAAATTCAACAATAAGTCTCCGTATAGCAAAGTAACTTGATTGTCGGAAGTTATAAATCTACCGTTTCCGTTACTTCCTGCCAAAGCCGGAGTGGTTGTAGCATAAATATGTTGCTCATACTTATCAGCTGTAAAGTCGGCACTTCCGCGAGCTTGCAAGTTAAGATAATCGGTAAATTTAACTTTTGCAGTTAATGAAGAAATAACTCTGTTTCTAATATCTTCGCTTGGTGTTCTATATGCCAACCACCAAGGGTTTTGTTCCCAAGTATCGGGTTGCTTATGCCAATTCTGAGCCATAAGGTTTCTATCTTTATTATAAATCTCAAAATTATCTTTATATTGATTAATATCTTCACCACGAGGGAAACGATATAGACCAACAAGCGGGTTAAAATAGTATCCTCCGGGAGTAGGACGATTATTTACAGTCTGATTTATCAAATTTACAGATGCATCTAAATTAACAATATCTCCAAATAAATTAACTGTCTCCCTAAAATTGAAGTTATGCTTGTTTAATTTATTTTCATCAACAATTCCGTTTGCATGAGTATTTGCATAAGAGAAATAAGTTTGCATTTTTTCTTTACCTGAGCTAACACTAATAGAGTTAATAGTAGTAACTCCTGTATTGAAAAAGTCTTTTGGGTCGTGTCCTGCTTTTCCGTCTTTAGCTCCCCAACTGTATCCGCCGTCACTCATTCCGTAAGAATCTTGCAACTCAGGCATTACCAATACATTGTCGAAAGTTGTATTTGAATTAAAATTAACTGATGTTCTTCCGGCAATTCCTTTTTTGGTAGTAATAACAATTACTCCGTTTGCTGCTTGCGAACCATAAAGAGCCGAAGCCGATGCACCTTTTAATATATTGATGCTTTCGATATCATCGGGGTTTAGGTTACCGATACCGTCACCGCCGTCGCGGTTTCCTGCATCGTTTGTTCCTCCTATAGATGTAGCAGGCTGTGCAGCACTTGCATTATACATAGGAATACCATCGATAACATACAGCGGTTGGTTATTTCCCGATGCCGATTTATTACCTCTGATAATTACCTTAGATGAACCACCTACTCCCGATGAACTTTTATTGATAACAACACCGGCACTTTTACCTGCAAGCGAGTTAATCATATTAACATCTTTTGTACGAGTTAATTCATCGCCTTTAACTTGTTGAGTTGAATAAGTAAGCCCTCTGGATTTTTTTTCGATACCCAAAGCTGTTACTACCACCTCGTCAACACCGAACACTGCCGGCATCATAATAACATCATATACATTGCGAGAAGCGTCAAGAGTAATTTCTTGCGTTTCCATTCCGATAAATGAAAAAGTTAAAGATTTAGCTTCCGGCGAAACAGAAATGGAATATTTACCGTTAATATCGGTAATGGTTCCGTTTGTAGTTCCGGTTACAACAACCGATACTCCGGGTAAAGCCAAACCATCGTCACCGGATGTAACGGTACCGGTTACCGTGCGTTGTTGAGCAAAAATCATGCTATAAAACAACAACAACGAAAAAGTAAAAATAACTCTCATAATTTAAATAGTTTTGGTTTAAAATTTAAAATTAGATACTTATATAACTTTATTTATTTTCTAATATATTTTCAATGACAACGATTGCAGAACCTAATAAACCGCTGTCAACACCTAGTTCCGAAATACGTATTTGAACATCCTCATGCAACTTAGGTAAACAATATTTATAAATTGATTGTTGTACGGGAACTTCAATATATTGCTTTGCTTGCGATAAAACACCGCTCAATATTATTACCTCGGGATTTAATATTTGTATTAAATACGAAATACCTTTTCCCAAATTTACACCCACTTTTTGAATTAAGTACAGAGCAAATTGGTCGCCGCTTAATGCTTCTTCTATTATTTTTGTGGGCGTTAACTCATCCGATTTATAATATTTATATAATTTAGA